>JAQBVZ010000160.1 GCA_027625205.1 Chloroflexota bacterium | reverse complement strand
AGAACGTTGGCATTCTGGCGGGGGTGCTGACGATGGTGCACCAGTTTGGCGGAGCGGGCGCTGTCTTCATAGCAGGCGTGATATTCACAGCCACGGGCTCCTACACGCCAATCTTCATCGCATCGATAGCGCTGCTGGTTGGAGCCGGGTTCCTGAGCCTAACGGTGCGGGAGCGCGCCTACTCGTCTCGCTTTCAACCTGCCTTTCCGGCTCCTGAAGCGGCCTAACGCCCCATGCCGCTCCTTTCGATAGCCGGTCACCATAGCGACGTCAGCGACCCCACGCTGCTTCAGTGGATTGTGGACAAGTTCACGGACGTTGTGAACGTTGCGCCGTTGGTGGTGGTCATCGTTATTGCCGTAATCGTGGTGGCGATGCCCATTGCCATACTCACGTTGGCCTTACGGGCCAGACGAACGTCGTAGGTCACGCGCTCCCCTGCTATAATGACAGCGTATGCCCGATAGCGACGCCATCCTCCTAGGATTGAATCCCGCTCAACGAAAGGCTGTCGAGCACATCGACGGCCCGTTGCTTATCGTGGCGGGCCCCGGCAGCGGCAAGACCCGCGTCATCACCCACCGCATCGCCTACCTTGTGCAGACCACCGGATTGTCGCCGCGACGCATCTGCGCCGTGACCTTCACCAACCGCGCCGCCAAGGAGATGCGCAACAGGCTTGAGCGGATCATGGGCCCTCAGGCCCAGCAGGTGACGGCCTCCACATTCCACGCCCTCTGCGCCACCATCCTCCGCCGTGACGGCGAGAGCATTGGCATTCCCTCCGACTACGTGATATTTGACGATGGCGACCAGATGGACGCCATCAAACGCTCCATGGAGGCGGCGGAGCTTGACCCCAAGCGGTATCCACCTCGCAGCCTGCTGAGCGCGGTGTCGTCCGCCAAGTCGCAACTGATGAGCCCTGAAGCATATCTGGCCCACGCCAAGAGCTATTACGACGAGGTGGTGCAGCGCGTTTACGTGGAGTATGAAGCCCTCTTGCGCCGCAGCCAGGGCCTGGACTTTGACGACCTGCTGGCCAAGACCGCCAAGCTCTTCAAAGAGGCGCCGGACGTGAAAGCCAAGTACCAGGACAGGTTTGTCCACCTGATGGTGGATGAGTTCCAGGACACCAACATGGCCCAGTACCAGCTTGCCAAGGACATAGCGGGCAAGTTCCAGAACATCTGCGTGGTGGGTGACCCTGACCAGTCAATCTACTCATGGCGGAACGCAGACCTGCGCAACATCCTCAGCTTTCAAAAGGACTACCCAACGGCCCAGGTGGTGAACCTGGACCAGAGCTACCGCTCCACCAAGACCATCCTGCAGGCCGCCCGCACCGTGATTGCGGTGAACACGCAGCGGCTGGAACAAGAGCTGTGGACGGATAACGAGCAGGGCGAGCCCATTGTGATGGCGGAGGCGTACAACGAGGAGGACGAGGCCCAGGAGGTGCTGAAAGAGGTGGACCGTCTGTGTCGCACCGAAAAGTACAGCCTGCGGGACTGCGTGGTGGCCTATCGCATCAACGCACAGTCGCGGGCGTTGGAGGAGGCGTGCCTCCGGTACGGCATACCGTACAGGCTGATTGGCGGCGTGCGCTTCTATCAACGTCGCGAGGTCAAGGACGCGCTGGCCTACCTGCGCCTCCTCCAAGACCCCTACGACGAGATTAGCCTGGCGCGGGTCATCAACGAGCCGCCAAGGGGCATCGGCAAGAAGACGTGGGACGACTTCACGCGCTGGACCAAGCAGCAGGGCATCCCCATGTATGCCGGGTTCCAGGTGCTGGCCGGTGACGACGAGCACGGCCCGTCAACAGACCATCCCTTTGGCGCACGTCAGGCCCAGTCCATGGTGGACTTCCTCCAACTGCTGAACGGCCTGCGCACCGACGCCGCTGAGATGGACCTGCCGCACCTGATAGACGAGGTGCTGTCGCGCTCCGGCTACCGCGCCCACATGATGGAGTCAGACGACACCGACGTTGAAGAGAGGCTGGAAAACCTCAAGGAGCTGCGGGGCGTGACTGCCCCATACGCGGACATGCCCGCCCTGGAGGGGTTGCAAGCCTTCCTGGAGAACTCGGCGCTGGTCCAGGACCAGGACGCCATTGGCGAGGAAGAGCAACAGTATTTAACGCTCATCACGCTGCACCAGATCAAGGGGCTGGAGTTCCCTGTGGTGTTCATGGTGGGCATGGAGGAGGGGCTGCTGCCCCATACGCGCTCCATGGACGACCCCACCCAGCTTGAAGAGGAACGCCGTCTGGCCTACGTGGGCATGACCCGTGCCAAGGATAGACTCTACCTGCTGCGCGCATTCCGGCGGCGGGTCCTGGGCAACACGGCCCCCGGCGCGCCGTCCCGGTTCCTCAACGCCGTCCCCTTGCACCTGGTGTCGCCCGGCATAGGCGTGAAGGCCAAGGTGAGAGCCGAGCCCGTGGTCTACGACCGCCGGAAGACCACCAACGTCGACATACCGGTCAACGTCGCTCCGCCGTTCAAGGCAGGCGACAAGGTCAGCCACGGCAGCTTCGGACAAGGCATTATCGTTAGCTGCAATCCCGCTGGCGGCGACTTTGAGGTGACGGTGGCGTTCCTGGGCGAGTCCGGGGTGAAGCGGCTCCTGCACAGCTTTGCGAAGCTGGACAAGGTAAGCTAGGGGCCATGGCCAACCTTGATGCCAATCCATCGCTATCCATCGTGATACCTGCGTACAACGAGGCGGAGCGCATCCGGCCCACGCTGGAGGAGTACTGCGCCTTCTTTACAGCAAGCCACGGCGACGCCTTTGAGGTGGTGGTGGTACTGAACGGCTGCGTGGACAACACCCGCGCCGTGGTGGAGAGCGTCGCCACGCAATACCCGCAGGTACGTTTGCTGGAGTTCACGGAGCCTCTTGGCAAGGGCGGCGCCATCTACGAGGGCTTGCAGGACGCGAAGGGCGACAAGCTGGCGTTTGTGGACGCCGACAACATGGTGCGCCCCCCTGAGACGGCCAAGCTCATAACCTCCCTGGACGACTACGACGTAGCGATAGCCAACCGCTTCGGCCCTGGGTCGCAGACAGGTGGACAGTCGCTGGGAAGACGGGTGTCGAGCAGGCTGGTACGACTCTGGGTGCGGGTGCTATTGCGGATGCCCTTCCAGGACACGCAGTGTGGGGCCAAGGCGCTGCGCGCCGACGCTTGGCGGACGGTCGCGCAGCTCATCCACGAACGAGGGTGGACGTTTGACCTGGATATGCTGAACGCTGCGTGGCGGCAGAAGCTCACGGTTACGGAGGTGCCGGTGGCGTGGCAGCACGTGGAGGAGGGCTCCAAGGTGCGCGCCCTGGACGCTGGCAAGGAGATGCTGTTCGCGAGCTTCAGGATTAGGAAGC
>JAQBVZ010000159.1 GCA_027625205.1 Chloroflexota bacterium | reverse complement strand
CCGCCAAAGGGTTCCAAGAGAAAGCCGTACCGCTCAAGGACGGGCAACGCCTGCTCCACCGCCTCAGCCTCCTCAGGTGCCAGTTCAAGGGGATAAGGATCCAGAAGGGGTTGCGACTGAGGGGTGGCCCCGTCCCATTCCTTGAGCAATCGCTCAAACAGCACCTGCTCATGGGCTGCGTGTTGGTCAACAAGGTACAGGCCGTCGGTCCCTTCCGCTATAACATATGTATTGGATATCTGGCCTACCACCCGCAACAACGGCATATGGAATTCTTCCAACGGCCGCTCAGCCGCTGAGGTGTCGCTGGGCGGAGGTGGGGTAAGCAAGGCTGGCTGCGACTCCGGGCCAACGGAGGTAAACGGGAGGCTGGGCGCGACCGATTCAACAAGCTCAGTGGTAAGGCTAGGTGCTGAAATCAGAGCGATTGGTGATGTTGCAAGCAACGTCTCCCGGACGGCTCGCTGGATGCTGCTGAAGGCGTCCCCCTCTCGTAGGAAACGCACCTCACGTTTGGTGGGGTGAACGTTAACGTCCACTTCAACGGGCGGCACCTGGAGGAAGAGGGCTGCCACCGGGTAACGGCCCTGGGTCAAATAGCCTCGGTACGCCTCCTCAGCGGCTATCACCAGGCTACGGCTCTGCACCCACCTGCCGTTAACGAATAGGCTGATAGCGGAGCGGCTGGCCCGTGAGAGCGTTGCAGGGCTGATGAGCCCGCTCACCCCATACGGGGAGCGCTCTCCTGGGCGTATCTCCAACATGACAGCTACGGTATCAGCGCCGTAGAGCACAGCCAGCACGTCTCGTACTGCCCCACTGCCCGGCGTTTGCAACGCCAGGCGGTCGTCTGTATAGAGGGTGAAGCGCACTGAGGGATACGCCATGGCCATATGGGCCACCACGTCCTTGATCCGTGCGCCCTCAGCTATCGGCGTCCGCAGGAACTTTCTGCGGGCGGGCAGCACCATAAACAGATCATCTACACTGATGGAAGTGCCAGGAGCAGCGCTGAGAGTCTGTCGCCGCAGCACCTTGCTCGCCTCCAACTCAACGCTGGCTGCGCCCTGAGCGTCCGCTGGGCGGGATACCATCCTCACTCTACCTGCAGCGGCAATGCTGGGCAGGGCCTCACCGCGAAAGCCCAGGCTTTCGATATACGTTAAATCATCGGCTTCCGTGAGCTTGCTGGTGGCGTGGCGTGCAAAGGCCAGTTCAACCTCGTCCGCCGGGATGCCGCTGCCATCGTCAGTGACCCGGATGGAGCCAATGCCGCCCTGTTGCAGCTCAACCGTGATGCTGCTGGCCCCGGCATCCAGGGAGTTCTCAATTAACTCCTTCACCACAGACGCTGGGCGTTCTATCACCTCACCGGCAGCAATGGCTGCGGCAACGTTGGGTGAGAGAATTCTGATAGGCACAGAGAGAAGCTCCTGGCGCGCTTGTTGAAGGCCTCTAAAGTATACCAACTGCGCAGCGGCCCAGACGATGCCGCGCTGGCGACTTTCTGTCTATTGACTGGTTCAGGCAATCATAGCTTAGCGAAAATTGAGCTAACTTAGTTCCTGGGCCAATTTCTTTGCACTTGCTCCGAACATAGTCCTGCCGTTGACCGTCACAAAGGGCCGCTTGAAGTACCGGGGCTCCTCTGCAATCAGCCGGACAAGGTCATCATCCGTCAGCTTCTCTTTGTCCAGGCCGCTCTTCTTAAAAGCCTGGCTGGAGAAGTTGAAAGCGTTGGATGCTGGCTGGTCTCCCAAAAGACCCCGTACCTCCTCTTGCGTGAGGGGTTCTTTGAAAAAGTCTCTTTCAGTGTGAGGGACGTTAGCTTCCGAGAGCCACGCTCTCGTTTGACGGCACGTCCCTCACTTGGGCCACCAATACAGTGCAAGTTGGTCTGGCACGGTCCACCTCAATTACATAGTTCTAAGAATACGTTTGCCTGGGGATTGTAGGGCTTCTCAACGCATGCGTGCCAACCTGCGCCAGCGCGCCCCACAGCAATTATTGACGCCATGCGTTAGGTAAACACTTGCGCTTCACGCCAGTCTCCGGTAACTTCGGGAAGCTATGGATTTGCAATCAGGCATGTTAGCTGCGTTGGACCTGGGCTTTCTCCTTGGGCTACGGCACGCCACGGACGCGGACCATGTGGTAGCGGTCTCCACCATTGTGAGTGAGTACCGCAACCCGTGGCGTGGCTTGTGGATTGGAGCATCTTGGGGTCTGGGACACACGACTCCCCTACTGGTGCTGGGCATAGTAATCCTTGTCTTGAAGGAGACCGTCCTTCAGCCCTATGAGGTACTAGCTCCTTACTTTGAGCTGGGCGTGGGCGCCATGCTCATTTTCCTTGGCGTTCAGGTGTTCTGGAACCTGAAACGGGGCAAGTTGCACCTACATGAGCACACTCACGACAAGCCCCACGTGCATATTCATGCCACCCACGTTACAAACGACCAGCCTGAGCACGGGCAAGTCCATGGCATCCTGTTGAAGCCAGGGAAGCCTTTCTTCCGGCCAAAATCCTTCTTCATTGGCATCATGCATGGGCTGGCAGGAAGCGCGGCGGTTATGCTGGTCTTGATTCCCCAACTGCCTTCTTTTGCTGCGGGCCTGGGCTATTTGGTGATGTTTGGCCTGGGCACCATGCTCTCAATGGCAGCTATCACATTGCTCATGGGCGTACCCTTTGCCCTCAGCAGCGGCTTCCGTCGCATCAACCAGGGCGTCACCGGGGTCGCCGGCATGGCCAGCATAGTGTTTGGCGTTATGCTCATGTCCGCGTGGACGCTGGATTAACCGGAATGCCATTCGGCCTACGCCCGACTTCTGCCAAGGACCAGCATGGGTGAAGCTTTCTTATTGATTGTCCGCTGGCTGCACGCCATTGCTGCCGTGACATGGGTAGGCGGCGGTATTTTTTACTGGGCGGTGCTGAAGCCTGCCCTGCGTACCCAGGACAGCAACACCTTCATGGCCCGCGTGGCCGGGCCTGAGTTCGGCCAGCTGGTGGGTGTCGCCATGGGGACGCTCATACTCACAGGGAGCATCCTGGCGGTAGACCGCCTATCAGAGCAGGAGGCCACGGGCACGTATGGGATTCTTTTAGGAGTAAAGATATTGGCCTCCGCCTGGATGTTTGCCGTGGTCCTAGCCAGGCGACGGCCACGGCGAGGTGCAGAATCACAGGGTTCATCCAAGACGGCCATGAGCTTCCTCACCAGCGTGAACAGCTCCATCGTCATTGGACTGGTGGTCTTTTTCCTATCTGATATGCTACGCTTCCTAATCGAAAGAAACCTGGCCCAATGACACCGTATTGGGGCCATAAACTCTTTAAGCACGAACAAACATCATAAAAGTGAGGCCCGCGTATGCATCGGAATTTGAT
>JAQBVZ010000158.1 GCA_027625205.1 Chloroflexota bacterium | reverse complement strand
CATCAGGAATTCCTCCAGATAAAAACGGATGGCATCCTCTTTTTCTGCGGCGGCGCCTTTGAGGGGCTGGAGAAGATAGTGGCCAGCCGGATTGTCCAAGGGCGTCACCGGATAGGTTTCCGCGCCGACACCGGCGAGACGATGGGTGACGACGACATCCGGAGCCAGGTTACTTCCGGTGACCTTTTGGAATACGGGTTCATTCCAGAGTTCATTGGCCGTATGCCCATGGTGGTGGGGCTGCACGGCTTGGACAAAGAGGCGATGGGCAAGGTGCTCACGGAGCCCAAAAACGCAGTGATTAAGCAGTACCAGCACCTCTTGGCCCTGGACAACGTGGAATTGCACTTCACCCCGGCTGCTTTGGAGGCGACGGCTGATGAGGCGATGAAGCGCAAGACTGGCGCACGAGCGCTCCGGACCATCATTGAAGAGCGACTGTTGGACGTGATGTATGAGCTTCCATCGCTTCCACAAGTCCAGCGCTGCGTCATAGACGCGGACGCCTCCGGCGGGCTGGCCACACCGCTCCTGCTTACAGCATCCGGACAGGTGGTACAGCCGGGTGAGGACCAGCCCAAGACTGCGTAGCAAGCCCAGATCCAGATTTAAGAGATACGAAGAACGGCCCTAGAAGGGCCGCTTTTTTTATGTTGCTTAAATTTGGATTAGTTCTTGACGCTGTCCAGCAGTGCGGGCAACTCTGCCAGTGAGGCGAGTGTGTCGTCACCGATGATGCCGTTGACGCCAACGGAACGTGCGCCCGCAGCGGCCGCAGCCCCTATGTCGTACGCAGAGTCGCCAACGACGATGGCTTCTGATGGTGATACGCCCAATAGCTCACATGCGTGTAGCACGATGTCCGGCGCGGGCTTGGCGTGGGGGACTTGGTCGCCGCCAATAACGTGCTCCGTAAGCAGCCCAAGGCCCTGAAGAATGTTCCGCGCCAGTACGCCAGCCGTGTTGGTGACCACGGCTGTACGGAGTCCCCTGGCCTTTATGGTCTGCAGCACCTCGTGGGCGTTGGGTGCGGCCATTACATGCTGAGCGTGCTCATGAAAGTGGGCCTCATAGTACCCGTCTATCTCCTGAGCGGTCTGGTCAGGGAAGAACGCCTCAACGTCCTTCTCCGTGGACTGTCCGTACACCGCCAAGAAGCCCTGGCGAGTCACGGGAGGCTGTCCAAAGTGCTGGGCGGTGGCGTTCAAGAGTGCTAGCCACGCTTCAAAGCTGTCCACCAGCACGCCGTCCATATCAAAGAGGACTGCTTTGATCATGCAGGTTGCCTTTCATTTTCGGTCTCCTTGGGTACGCCGATCATCATCGTGGTTTTACCGGAGGCATGTCACTTGGCCCTAGCAGCGCCTCCACCTGCTTGGTGAGGTCCAGCGGCGCAGAGGGAGTCCCGTTTGCGTCGACAATGGTGCGACCTTCGACTGAAATATCGCCCCTGGCGAGCACCTTCAACGTTTCCAGCAGCAGGTGCGGCTCTCGCTGCATCTCCTCATGGCGGAGGGCCTTGAACAGTGGATGGTCCTCACCCTCGGCAGCTTTGATATCGGTGGAGGTACGTTCGTCCAGGCGCATCCACAGGTCGTCAAAGCGCCAGCCCCTCATGGGGAAGCGCGTGTAGGCGATGGAGGGGCCACGGTCCAACTCCTCAGTCACGAGGAAGACGCTGGCGCCGCTCTCCAACGACCAGTCGTCAATGAGGTGCCAGATCACCTCCTGCCACATGCCTATGGGGCCGTCTGGTAGAGCGGGGTGCAGGTTGATCGCGGTGAAAGCCTGGCAGAGCACCGGGCTCCAGATGAGCATGTAACCTGCCAGCACGGAGAAGTCAGGCTGGTATGGCGACAGTAGCTGACGGACCTCTTCGTCATAGGCGGCGCGGTTGCTTCCAAAATCGCCGCCGTGGGCTTCGCGGAATGCGCGACTGGAGTGCGTCACCAGCGGTATGCTCCGGCTTTCCACTAGGTCGAAGTAGGCGTCGCTGCCGTCGCCTTCACCGCGTTCACGGTTGCTGAACACAAACTCGATGCGTGCGTCCAAGTCGCCACTGTCAATGGCGCTTAGCACTTCAGTGAGCATGCCCCGTGAGCCGGAGCCTCGGGCCGTGGAGAACCAGCCTAGTCGTAGGGTCATGGCGTCCGGAAGAACTTGCGCCTGAGCTTGTTGATGGTGGAGTACACGTGGACCAGCGGATTGGCGGCCCGCTCCACGAGGTGCGCCTCAGCCAGCGCTGCCTTGAACCCCTCCGGCGTGCCGTCGAACTCTGGTAGCTCTGTATAGCAGCGGCCCAACTCACCAAGGGTGTGGGCGTCACTGACGGCGGTTGCAAGTAGGTGGTGCTCCTTGGCTATCTGGCGGCCCCGGGAGTTGTGGCGGGCAAGCGTGACTCGCGCGTTGAAGGCCTCCACAATGTCCGCGTGGGGTATCACTTCCTCAATGCCCTGAGTTGTAAGAGGAGAACTGCGGAAGGGGTCATGGGGGTGAGGAATGGATACGAGGCCCCCCTGGTCTCTGATGCGTTTCACCGTTTCCATGGGCGTTAGCCATTTGGGTATCTCTTCTGTGATGAACAGCGCGGTAATCTCACCCTCCGTGCTGCGGACCTCCTCACCGGTGATGACCATGAACGGCGCTATGGCTTTCACCGCCAAGGCGCCTCCCAAGCTATTGTGGTCCGTCACGGCTATGCAGTTGAGCCCCACGTCAATGCAGCGCTGCACGAGGTCCGCCGGGTCTACCATGCAGTCACTGGAGAAGTGCGTGTGCATGTGGAAGTCACCCCGTAGCATCAGGCGTCGTCCTCCTCATCGGGTTCGTAGTTGGGCAACGGCGATTCATCGTCAATCATGGCCATCTGCTCACCAAAGCTGCGTTGGAGCCGTGTAATCTTCAACTCGGCAGCCGTGAGCAACTCATTACACGCCTTGGCCAGCCGCATGCCCTTGTCAAAGAGCTTCGTTGCCTCATCCAGCGTCAGTCCGCCTGCCTCCAGGGCTGAGACGGTCTCTTTGAGTTGCGTGAACGCGTCCTCAAAGGAGGGCTGCGCCTCTTTTTTCGAGGCTCGCTTGGGTTTTGAATCGGTGTCGTCAGTGGTCATGTACGCTTCATTCTCAGTGCGTTCGGGGGCTCTGTAAAGACGAGTTGGAGTGACGTTTCTCTGTGCTCAACGATAGCACACCCGCCGCGTTCCTTTCACGAGTGGGATGTCGCTCTGTAATCGGGCTATATCTTACGTGGCTGCTCAGGTATGCTACCGGCAGCAGGCCCATGAGGAGTGTGTGCGATGACTCAAGTGCAGGAGCTACGCGGCGAGCGATGTGTGGCGTGTGATGCCAAAGCGCCCCACGTGACCAATGAAGAGATAGCCATTATGCACCCGCTGG
>JAQBVZ010000157.1 GCA_027625205.1 Chloroflexota bacterium | reverse complement strand
GCAGTGATGGGGAGCACTATGGGGATATCTTGGTCTATAACTTCCCCAAGGACAGACTGGTCAACGGCCCAAGTCAGATTGAGGCCCGTATAGACAATGACCCGTTAATCTCAGAGCAATTCACCCTATGGGGCCAGTCCGGCTCCATTGTCATCAGGGGTAACCTGCTGGTAATCCCCATTGGTGGGACGCTTCTTTACGCAGAGCCTATCTATCTGCAAGCGGAGACATTGCAGTTCCCTGAGCTGAAGCGGGTCATTCTGGTGACGGCTGACGCCGTGGTGATGGAACCCACCCTGGATGAGGCTGTATCGTCGTTGCTGGGCAAGCGCACCACCACAAGGCCAACGGACCCTGATGACGCGGTCATCGGTGGCATTTCACCTGAAGAATTTGACCGGGCAATTGAAGACCTCCGAGATGCTCTGGACTCGTTGCAGGAGGGCTTTAACGGTCTGGATAGCGCAGTTGAGGGCCTGGAAGGACTCACTGGAGGAACCAATTAATGACAAGCAAATGGCAGGAACAGGAGTCCCGCTATTACATGCACTTGGTGAACCGGCAACCGGTGGTGATTCAACGTGGCGCGGGCGTCAGGGTATGGGACGTTGAAGGCAAGGAGTACCTGGACTGCGTAGCTGGATGGGCGGTAAACAATCTGGGTCACTCGCATCCAGCCGTGACCAAAGCAATCCAGGAGCAGGCTGGCACGCTGCTCCAGACCTCCAACCAGTTCTATAGCATTCCGCAGTTGCAACTAGCAGAGGCCCTTGTGGAGAACAGTTGTATGGACAAGGTGTTCTTCTCCAACAGCGGCGCTGAGGCCAATGAAGGCGCGGTGAAGCTGGCCCGCAAGTACGGCAACATGTACAGGGGCGGAGCATTTGAAGTGATTACTGCCCTGAACTCCTTCCACGGGCGTACCACGGCCATGATTGCCGCTACCGGCCAGCCCGCTTATCAGGATAAATGGAAGCCGCTCTCTCCAGGTTTCGTCAACGTGCCATATAACGATCTGGACGCTGTGAAGCAGGCCACGAATGAGCGCACCTGCGCCGTGATGATGGAGCCGCTCCAGGGTGAAGGCGGCGTCAACATACCGTCAGACGCCTACCTCCAGGGGCTTCGCGAGTGGTGTGACACCAACAACATGGTGCTCATCTTTGACGAAGTACAGACAGGCATGGGCCGTCTGGGCACCTTGTGGGGATACCAGTCCTTTGGCGTGGAACCAGACGTGATGACGTTGGCCAAAGGTCTAGGGAACGGCATGCCGGTAGGCGCCTTCCTCTGCAAGGAGAAATTCAACGTACTGGAGCCGGGAGACCACGGCTCTACGTTCGGCGGCAACCCCCTGGCAACGGCGGCGGCCAATGCCGCGGTCCGCTTCATGGTGGAAGAAGACGTACCCGCACATGCGCTTAAAGTCGGCCAATACTTGCAGCAGAAGCTGGAGGGACTTAAGGCAAAATATGAGGGCGTAATTGTGGATGTACGGGGCCGTGGCCTTTTGCTGGCCCTCCAATTCCGTGATACGATATCCGCAACGTTGGTCAGCGCCTGCAATACGAAAGGGCTGCTGCTGAACCCCGTTCGGCCCGACGCTATCCGGTTTATGCCTCCCCTGATAATCACAGAGGCGGAAGTGGATGAGGCAATAGCCAAGCTGGAATCAGGGCTGACCGAAGTTCTCGCTGAGTAAAGGTCCAATATGGCACAGAAGATAGTCCTCGCCTACAGCGGCGGCCTCGACACGTCCGTGGCCATCCGCTGGCTCATGGAAAAGTACGACGCCGAGATCATCACAATGACGATTGACCTTGGCGGCAACACGTCACTGGAAGATGCCCGCAAGCGTGCAATTGAGACGGGCGCGGTGAAGGCCATAGTCCACGATGCCACTCAGGAGTTCGTAGACGGCTTTGTCTGGCCAGCGCTCAAGGCTGGCGCACTCTATGAAGGCGTATACCCCTTGGCCACTGCCTTGGGCAGGCCGCTCATCGCCCAGCACCTGGTACGGATTGCTCTTGAAGAGGACGCCTTTGCCATAGCCCATGGCTGCACAGGCAAGGGGAACGACCAGGTGCGGTTTGACGTCAGCACAGGTGCGCTGGCACCTCACCTGCGCGTCATAGCTCCTGCCCGCGAATGGGGTATGAGCCGTGAGCAGGAGATTGCCTACGCCCAAGAGCGCAACATTACTCTGGACCTCAACAAACGCAGCCCCTATTCCGTGGATGAAAACCTCTGGGGCCGCAGCGCAGAGGCTGGCGATTTGGAAGACCCCTGGAACGAGCCGCCGGAAGAGGCGTATTCATGGACGCAGCCCGTCTCCAAGGCGCCCAATGACGCTGTCTATGTTGAGGTGGAGTTCCGGCAAGGCATCCCCGTTGCCCTGAATGGTGAGGAGCTATCAGGGATTGAGCTCATCACACGGCTGAACGAGCTTGGCGGCGTCCACGGCATTGGCAGGCTTGACCACATAGAAAATCGCTTGGTAGGCATCAAGTCAAGGGAGATTTACGAGGCCACAGCCGCAATTCTGCTGCACCAGGCCCATCGCTCGCTGGAGGACATGTGCCTGAGCAAAGAGCAGGCGCGGTTCAAGGAACGCCTGGCCCAGGAGTACGCGGACCTGGTCTACAACGGCCTGTGGTTCACGCCCCACCGCCAGGACCTGGACGCCTACGTGGAAAGCACGCAGCGTCACGTCTCTGGAACGGTACGCATGCGCTTGCACAAGGGCACGTCCACGGTGGTGGGCCGCCAGAGCAAGGAGTCCCTCTACCAGCATGAACTGGCCACGTACGATGCAAGCGACCAGTTTGACCACCATGCCTCTGAGGGCTTTATCCAGATCTACGGACTGCCTGTCCGAACGCAGTCGCAAGTCCAGGGGCGAGAAGGCTAAGACACGCCGTTTTATTCACGGAAACGCCATCTCGCGGCCCCTATCCAAGGGGCCGTTTTCGTTCTAAAGTGAACCGCCGGAGCCAATAACCATGACTGAATACACAACACACCATTTCAAAGCGGCCTCACGCTATAGCGTGTCCATTGACTATGACCGCCGCCTGTTCTCGTATGACATTGCCGGGTCCATAGCCCATGCCCGCATGCTGGCAAAACAGAACATCATCACCAGCACTGAGGGTGAAGCGTTGGTACGTGGACTGGAAGCCATCCGCCAGGAAATTGAAGCTGGCTCTTTTCAGTGGCGGGAGGAGTTGGAAGACATTCACATGAACATAGAGCGCCGCCTCTTTGACCTGGAAGGTGAGGTGGCGGGCAAGCTGCACACGGCTCGCTCTCGCAATGACCAGGTGACCACTGCGGTGCGTCTGTTCACCCGTCAGGCCATCTCAGAAGCGACGGCGGGCTTACGCAAGCTACAGGCCGCATTGGTGGCGC
>JAQBVZ010000156.1 GCA_027625205.1 Chloroflexota bacterium | reverse complement strand
CCGGTCATTACGCCCAATCCCTGTCGGCCTGACCCGCTTTCAAGGTGGCCGATTCACCAGCCGCGCCGACAATTTACCACCTGATGACCATCTGCATAACTCCGAACACAGTATTTCGGTATGAAATCGGCTGACTTTCCCATGTTCGTTACGAAACGATGCCACTGATACTAATAACGGGGTAAGGTCACTTTGTACTCAAGAGGGCCAACCAACGCAGACTTTCACACCAATCAATACCTATTAAACCCCAGGCGATGCGATCAGGTTGAGCATAATGCCTTGAGCCTCAGCGTCCCCAATTGCTGGACCTGATAACTCCAAATCGTATGACACCGCCGTGACCATCGACGGCAGTGTGTTGCGTTTGAAACTTGACGGCCGCAACCATGCCCACCATGCCTCTTGGGTCGGTCTCAGCACGGTAGACCAGGTGCTCCATGGACGTGGGCGTGATGGAGTTGACGCGGATGCCGTAGCGGGCCAGATCCATCGCGGCGGCGCGGGTGAAGTTCAGCAGTGCGCCCTTGCAGGTTGAGTACGCCAGGTTGCCAGCCTGCCCCTGGTGCCCTGCTGACGATATGATGTTGAGGATGCAGCCCCTGCGTTTCTTCTCCACCATCACCCTGCTAACCTCACGCGAAAGCATCATGGGAGCCGACAGGTAGATGGCAAGCTCCTCATTCCACTCCGGAACCTCCACCTCCAGCACGCCCCGCTGGAACTGACGGCCCGCGTTGTTCACGAGGATGTCCACGTAGCCGAAGGCGTCCACCGCCTGCTTGACGATTGCCTTGACCGTCGCCTCGTCAGTGATGTCACCCGGCACAGCGATGGCGTCGCTGCCTCTGGAGCGGATGTACGCTGCCGTCGCCTCTGCTATCTCCGGCACGATGTCATTGCAGGCGACCTTCGCGCCCTCTCTGGCCATGAACGCAGCAATTGTCCCGCCCACGAACTTGCTTGCGCCGGTCACCAACGCCACGCGTCCTTCCAGTCGCATCTTGTTCTCCTTAGGCAACCGTCAATACAATCTTGCCGAAGCGGTCAGCAGCCTCCATGGCTTCGTGGGCCTGCTGGGCCTGCTCTAAGGGATAGCGTTCTGCGATTGCGCTGCTGATGAGCCCCTTGGCAGCGGCGTCCACCACCTCCTGCATATCCCCCAGAGAGCCCATGAACACCCCAAAGAGGTGTATTTGTTTGGTAAAGAGCTGCCCCAGGTGAAGCTCCGCCTTGTAGCCTGTGGTAACGCCACAGACGCCGTAGCGGCCACCCCGCGCCAGCGACCCATACGCCGCCTCAAAGAACTGCGTGCCCACGCTGTCCACGACCAGGTTGACGCCACGGCCGCCGGTGATCTCCTTGAGCCGTTCAGCGACATCCTCTTTGCTGTAGTCAATGACGTGGTCAGCGCCCAGGGCCAGCGCGGCCTTGGCTTTCTCAGCGTTGCCTGTGGTGGCGATGCACGTTGCGCCAACGACACCCTTCACGACCTGGATGGCTGCGGTGCCCACGCCTGACGCCGCGGATAGCACCAGCGCCGTCTCGTTAGGCTGGAGCTTGCCGTGCTTGATGATGATGTTCCACACCGGCAGGTAGACCGTTGGCAAGGCGGCAGCCTCCTCAAAGCCCAGGCTGTCAGGTATAGGGAATACGTTGGCGGCGGGAACTACAACGTACTCCGCATAGGCGCCTGAGCGGTTCGTACCAAGCATGTCGCCGGGGCCCATGAGCGGGTCCACCACCACATGAGTCCCAACCGGTGGCCCGCTGATGCCTTCACCAAGCTCGGCTACTTCGCCAGCGGAGTCGCCACCAAGGATGTGAGGGAAACGGTCGTCGGGAAGCTTCGTGCCGCGAACGCCAGCCCGCGTGTAGATGTCGAGTCGATTCAAGGCTATGGCTCGTACGCGGACCTTCACCTCACCGGGGCATGGAGAGGGGTCAGGTTGGTCGCCATATTGCATTGCGGATGCGTCGCCGTGTTCTGATAGGAATACCGCTTTCAGGATGCACCTCGATTGTTTGTATTGATGGCAGGGACGAGTCATACAGAGCCGTTATTGTACCTGTCGTAGCCAGCGCTTCACATACTTGATTTCAGCTTGCTTACTGCGTATACGGCTGTCGATTCGGGCGTCCCGTAGCTCATCCAACAGCGTGCCCATGAGGGGGCCAGGCGGCACCCCAAGACGTTCCAGGTCACGCCCTGTCAAAGCAGGCACGACACGACTCCAGGAGTCTACGAAGCGGAGGAGACGGCTCTGCGCGAACCTATCACTAGCCAAAAGTGATGCTGTCAGCACCGCTTCAGGCGCCATTCCATTAACTGCGTCAGCGAACTCATGCGGCAGCAGGCGTGGATAGGTCAAATGCGGCTCTAACGCCTTAACGCTCTGGGTGTCTTTGACCACCTTCCGTTGCTCGTTGGTCAGCCCCAGCCGGTCTGACAGACTATCAATCTCCGTGGCGGCGCATCCGTAGGTCAGCAGCACCAGCAACCCCTGGGTTGCTGGTGCCATACGACGGGCGGCCTGGATGGCCTTGCGCAGACCTGGATGGCCCAAAGCGGGGTGCACCGCTGACAGCACGCCAAGGCGGTGCGCGAGTCGTAGACACCCGGGGGCGTCCACCTCTTCGAATAGCCGCTCCAACTCTCGCCGCAGCCTTGGGGGAGAGATAGCGTCCAGGTAGCGCAGGTCGCGCTTGAGCCAACCCAACGTGCGGCGCTCGATGCGAAAGTCTAGTCGCGTCGCATAACGTACGGCCCTCAAGATGCGCGTGGCGTCGTCCTGAAAGCTTTCACTATGCAGCGCACGTATCACGCCACGTTGAACGTCCCCCTGCCCGCCCGTTGGGTCCAGCAGCGTGCCAAAGTTGTCAGGCCACAGGGCCACGGCCATGGCGTTGACAGAGAAATCACGCCGCCAGAGATCGGCTTCAATAGGCCCAGGCTGAACAGATGGCAAAGCGCCGGGCCGTGCATACCGTTCTGTGCGGGAGGTGGCCAGGTCCAGGGTGCGTCCCTCTGCGTGCAGCTTGAGGGTGCCGAATTGCGAACGAGCACGCACCTGAGCGTTGAGGGGTTGGGTCAGGATGCGGGCAACCTCCTCCGCAGGAGCCTCCGTAACCAGGTCCAGGTCCAGCACCTGCCTGCCCAGAAGCGCGTCGCGGACGGAGCCGCCCACCAGGTACATCCGTATGCCAGCCGCGTGGGTAGCCTCCCCTGCCTTCCTGAGGAGGGCCAGGTCCTGAGCGGTGAGCGTGTTTTCAAAGGCGAGAACGGTGTCCATGGCGTAACGCCTGTTGCAGAGTTGGCCCATGATAGCAGGGGAAGGTATTGTCATTGCGAGGACCGGCAAAGCCGGGACGTGGCAATCTGGGGAGGATGTGCTAACCCTGAGGCTCTCGCATGACGAACACCCCC
>JAQBVZ010000155.1 GCA_027625205.1 Chloroflexota bacterium | reverse complement strand
GCTGCTACAAGGTCTTCCTGGCTCGTTATGGTGAAGTCATCGTCAGACCCAATGATCTGGTGCCTCTGCCGGAGGATGGCGGCTATCTGTGCCTCCGCCTCCTCCATCCGGTCGTCACTGGACGCTTCCACGTTAATTGTCTGGACGGATAGTTCTCCCTGGGCCGTCACCTGAGCTTGAAGCCTGAATCGTACGGTGGTGATTGGCATTATCACCCGATCGTCAAGCAGCCCCTGGGTTGTCCCCCCTTGTTCTTCAAGCAACCCTATCACCGTGAACGCCCTGTTGTTAATCCTCACAATTTGGCCTACGGGGGAAAAGGGGCCAAACAATTCATTCGCCACGTTGTAGCCAAGGACCACAGACGTGCCTATGCGCAGGACGTCCTGATCTGTAATGAAGCGGCCCTCCAAAATCTCAACGTCCCGTACCTCTAAGTATGCTTCCGTAGTACCAACAACCCGGGACCGAAGGTTTTCAGATCCAGCCACAATCTGGGCGCCAGCATTGACCTCGGGCGCCACCCTTAGCACGTCCGGGGCATTGACAGGGTCCACCAGGGCCTGAGCGTCCTCCAAAGTCAGCGTCTGAGCCGACCCCTGCGCTCCCTGCACGCCCCCGGTGGTAGTAGTGCCAGGCCTCACGAACAAAAGGTTAGCTCCCAGGTCTTCGACCTGGCTGGATACCGAAGCGCTTGCTCCCTGGCCAATGGAAAGCACACCTATGACCGCAGCCACGCCGATAACAATGCCAAGCACCGTTAGCGTGGACCGCAGCTTGTTCGCGAGAAGGGCAGAGATCGCGGTCCTGAGCGTATCCATCAGGCTCATATCGCACCCCCAGCCTGCGTCTGCATGGCCCACCGGCGATTAGCCACCGGTTCATCGCTCACAACTTCGCCATCGCGGATGGAAATGACACGCTCACAATGTTCGGAGATGTCCTGTTCATGCGTCACGACAATTACAAGCACACCGTCATCACGGTTCAGTTCCTGCAGAAGGGCCATTATCTCGTGGCTCGTGCGGGTGTCCAGATTGCCCGTAGGCTCATCTGCCAGAATGATGCTGGGCGACATGACCAGCGCCCGGGCAATACTCACTCGTTGCTGCTCACCACCAGATAGTTCCGTAGCGTGGTGCTTGAGGCGGTGGCCCAGGCCCACACGTTCTAGAGCCGCTTTAGCCAGACCGGTTCCTTGAGCAGCCTTCCCACCATATCGGAGCGGCAGCTCCACGTTGTTAAGCGCCGTGGTCCGCCGCAGAAGGTTAAAGCTCTGGAAAACGAACCCAATTTGGCGATTGCGTACCGCAGCCAGCTCCTGGTCGTTGAGGCTGCTCACGAGGTCACCTGCCAGCCAGTATTCACCTGCTGTCGGTTGGTCCAGACAGCCAAGGATATTCATAAGCGTCGACTTCCCTGACCCGGAGGGTCCCATAATTGCGAGCATCTCGCCCTCATGTACCTCCAGAGAAACTCCATTCAACGCAGGAACAACTATGTCCCCCATGGTGTACTTCTTGGTTACGTCAGTGAGGCGAAGGACGGGCTGACTTGCAATCACCGCGCACCTCCACGGCCGCCTCCACCGCCTGCTCCACCAAACCCACCGCCGCCAAGTGCGCCAAAGCCGCCCTGCAACGCAAAGTTAGCTTGTCCGGCTGCCGCCGATGGCACAACAATATCTTCACCCGGCTGCAGGCCGTCTGTAATCTCCACAAAGGAGCCATCCGTCATGCCCAGCCCTATCACCCGCGTCTCTCGCGTCCCGTCGGCCAGCACCACCGTCACCACCCTGTCGGCACCATCCCGCTGAATCGCTCCCGTGGGTACAAGCAATACGTCCGTCTGCTCCTGCACCACAATGGTCGCTGTCACACCCATCCCCTCACGTACCGTAATTTGGGCCAAGGGGCCCTGTCTGGGCAAGTTCAGCGCTATTGTGATCCCGTAGCTCACAATGCCGCCCTGGTTTTGACCAATCAAGTCCACGCTCTCAACCACACCAGGGAGCGAGACCTGCGCCAACGCGTTCAGCGAAACTCGCACCTGCTGGCCGGGCTGCACCTGGAAGATGTCAATCTCGTCCACCTGGCCGGTCACTGAAAGGGCAGTTGGGTCAGCAACACTCACCGCAACTGTATTGGCGTTCACCGAATCACCGGCCGCAACGTTTACTGCGGTCACCACCCCTGATATGGGCGATACCATGGACGCCACCGCCAGCGCGGTCTCCGCATCTTCAACGTTCAGTAGGGCGGTCTGTAAAGCAGCCTGCCGCTGCAGCACCAGCACGGGGTCAGGGCTTCCCGTCACGACTGCCAGGTCCTCTTCTGCCTGGGCCACCACAACCCGCTGCTGGGCCAGCTTGCCCAGATCAGTTCCTGCCTGGGCGTTCAACAATGCGGCATCCAGCGCATCCTGGGCATTGACCACAGCAGTCCATGCACCATCAACCTCACCATCTTTAATCGTTTGACTGGGGAGATACGGAATAAGGGTCAAACCAGCAGCCAAGAGTGGGTCAGGAACGTAAGAGGCCCGGAGTTCTTCATCCGCTTTAGTGAGGTCCTCGCGGGCAGGGTCTATGGCGTAGTACAAGCGAAGCGTATACGCATAGCCATCTTTTGCGCTCTCCAAGGCAGTTGACGCATTCTCGACCGCCTTGGACTGCGCCAGCGTAGTGGCAGCGTCATTCGCCACCATATTGTCTAGCGCTTCTTGAGCAACCGCCAAAGCAGCCTCCACTTTAGCCACCTCAAGAGCAGTGGGGCTCAGAAGCTTGTCAAGGTTCTGCTGAGCTACCGCGGCATTGGCTCGTGCCTGGCTTAATGCCGCCTGAAGGCCGGCATCATCCAACTTCACCAGGAGATCGCCAGCCTGCACCGTATCGCCTGCTTCTACTAGCACCTCCGACACAGCCCCTTGGAGACCAAACTGGAGGTCCTCCTTGTTGGTCAGGGTCACGCTTCCTGAAGAGGACACAGTAACGGAAAGTGTCCCGTTTTCTGCAGTAATTGTTACATCATCCGCCTCACCATCTCCCTCACCATCCCCGCCTGAGCAGGCGGCTAGGAGGGCAGCCAGCAGGACCACCAGACCTAAAAGAATACTTCGGTGCTTCATCGTGCCTGGCATGTAGACCCCTCGCTTCCTTGCGTAACTACGGTTGACGTCAAAAGTCTCTCTACCAGACACGACGCTGGAGGCGACCATGCGTCAGGGTCCACAGCGCACCAATGCCGCTCATATCGGCCCAGTGATGTCTATATCTGTCCTGCCACCGTTGCCAAAAGGTCCAGCGTCCGTTGACGTGAACTTGCGACATCCTGCCCCGCCGTGAGCACCGTGGCAATAATCTCCGTGGCGCCCCATGAGTAGAGTTCTTGGATGCGCTCCGTCACCTGGGCCTCACTCCCAGAGAACACCA
>JAQBVZ010000154.1 GCA_027625205.1 Chloroflexota bacterium | reverse complement strand
GAGGCGGTGGCGAAGCATCCTGACGTCTTCCTGGGCATGGGCGCCATAGACCCATGGCAAGGGAAGCTTGCGGAGCTTGAGGTCCGACGTTGCAAGGAGGAGTTAGGGCTCCATGGCATTGGTGAGCTAAACCCCGCGCGGCAACACTTCTTCCCAAACGACACCCGCTTCTATCCCATATGGGAGGAGGCGCAGGGCCAGGGGTTGCCTATCCTATTTCACAGCGGCATGGCTGGCGCAGGCGCCGGCACGCCCGGCGGCATGGGCGCAAAGCTCAAGTACACCCAACCATTGCACCTGGACGACGTGGCAGCTGACTTCCCTGAGTTGAAGGTCATCAGCGCACACCCGTCATGGCCGTGGCAGGCGGAGAGCCTTGCCATTGCCCGCCACAAGTCCAATTTCTATATAGACCTGTCCGGCTGGGCACCCAAGTACTTTCCAGCCGAGCTTGTGCAGCACGTGAACCCACTCCTCCAAGACAAAACTCTATTTGGCTCTGACTGGCAGGTGATTAGCGTTGAGCGCTGGATGGAGGAGTTTGACCAATTGGGCATCAAGCCAGAGATCCGGCAGAAGGTGCTGCTGGATAACGCGGTGAAGTTCTTTGGCCTGAAGCTAAACGGCGCGGCTTAGCGGCTAGCTGATGCCTTGGAGTGGCTGCGACTGTCACGGTGGCGTGCGTCCGCTGGGAGGATGCGTTTGCGGAGTCGCAGGTTCAGCGGCGTAACCTCCAGCAATTCATCGCTCGCAATGAGGTCCAGCGCCTCTTCCAATGTGGGTTTCATGGCTGGCGACAGCTTCTGCGTAATTTCAGAAGTCGCAGAGCGCATGTTGGTGACCTTACGCTCTTTACATACGTTGATATTCATGTCCTGCTCACGGCTATTCAACCCCACCACCACGCCTTCATAGACGGCGGCGCCTGGCTCCAGGAAGGTGATTCCACGTTCCTGGGCATTGAGCAGCGCGTAGGTCACGGTCATGCCTGGTTCTGACGCAACCAATGCGCCCATCCTGGTGGAGCGCACCTGGCCCTTCACCGGGCGCATGTCTATGAACTCACTGTTCATGATTCCATCGCCTCGAGCTGCTCGAATGAAGAAGCCACGGAAGCCAATGAGGCCGCGAGTAGGCAGTTCAAATTCCATGTGGACGTCACCATCGGAGTTCTGCTTCATGTCGGTCATCTGCGACAAGCGAGCCGCGAATTCCTCCGTCAGCGCACCCACGTATTCATCCCGCGTCTCTATAGACACCCTCTCGTAAGGCTCATGGAGCTTGCCGTCTATCATCCGTGTCACGGCCTCCGGCCGGGAGACCTGGATTTCCAGCCCCTCCCTGCGGATGGTCTCAATAAGAACGGCTAAGTGCAACTCACCACGGCCTGAGACCAGGAATTCATCTGCGCTGTTGGTAGGCTCCACACGCAGGGCCACGTTGGACTGCAACTCCCGCTGCAATCGGGCCAAAAGCATGCGCGATGTGGCGTACTGACCATCCTTCCCCGCAAAGGGAGATGTGTTCACGCCAAAGGTCATCTTGACCGTAGGCTCCTCAATGGAGATACGGGGCAGCGCATCCGGAGCGTCAAGCGCGGAGATGGTGTCGCCAATAGTAACGGACTGCACACCGGCTATGGCGACAATTTCACCAGCGCCAACCTGCTGCACCTCACGGCGTTGGAGGTTTTCAAAAACGTACACACCGTTAATTTTGTATTGTGTTGCTGAGCCGTCTTCGGCGAGGCACAGGACAGGCGCGCCGGAGTTGACTTTCCCACGGAACACCCGGCCAACGGCAATTTGACCAAGGTGGTTGTCATAGTCCAGTGCGGCAACCAGCACCTGCAACGGGCCATCAGGGTCAGCCACGGGAGGCGGAATGTGGTCGACTATCGCCTTGAAGAGCGGCTCCATGTCACGGGGCTCGTCGCCCATCTTCGCAAGGGCGTAACCTTCGCGGGCCGACGCATAGAGCACGGGGAAGTCGAGTTGGTCGGCGTCTGTTGCTAGCTGGAGGAAAAGGTCTTGAATCGCCTCTTCAACCTCTTCAACCCGCGATGTGGGTCTATCGATTTTGTTGATGACCACCACAGGCCGCAGGCCCCGGGCAAAGGCCGTCCGCAGCACGGAGCGGGTCTGGGGCATGGGGCCGTCCACGGCGTCCACCACCAGCAAGCAGCCGTCTGCCATGTTAACCACGCGCTCCACTTCACCGCTGAAGTCCACGTGACCGGGCGTGTCTATGATGTTGACCTTCACTCCCTTGTACATGATGCCGGTGTTCTTGGCCAAAATGGTGATGCCGCGCTCCCGCTCCAAGGGATTGGAGTCAAGGATGAGGTCACCCACCGTCTGGTTCTCACGGAAGACCTTGCTGTACTTGAGCATGGCGTCAACCAGGGAGGTCTTCCCATGGTCAACGTGGGCAATGATGGCAACGTTGCGAAGGTGGTCCAGACTAAGGCTGGACGCCTGGAGACTAGCGTTTCCTATTTCAGTCATCTCTCTATATCTTCCGTGCGTTGTGCCGCATCCAAAAGGGCGCGGCCAACACAAATTAAAGCTCGGTCCGAATGGTGAAGCGGTCTGCTAACTACGCTGCTCATGGGAGAACAAGTCGACGTGCAGGACTATATAAGCATAGCACTAAAGGTAAAGCTCCATACAGCGAACGTAGCTAATGGCACTCCAGAGCTTGCCTTAATTAAAAGGAAGGTCGGCAGGTTGACTCTTCCCACCGGCCCGCCCCGAACGTTTTTGGTAAGAAGCGGGGGGCTCGCACACCCCACCAAAGAGGGCTCACGCCCCCTTTGGAATCCTCCGCAGCGGGAAGACCATACGCCATTACAAAGGCACGGCAGGACTGGCGATAGGAGAGTGCCGTTTTGCTTAACGCCAGGATTTAGTGGCCGTGACCGTCGCCTTGGAGGTGCATGAGCTCGTGGTAGAGGTCATGAGCAGTGTTCGCGGCTTGCACCAACGGGTCATAGTGGTGATGGAAGGCGTTTAGGTCAAAGGACGGCTGGACGAACTGCTTTAGGTCAACAGCGGCCGCTTCAATGGCAGCGATGATGCTAATAAGCTCATTCTGCTTGGTGCTGAACTCAGGAGACGTAGCCATATGAAAAATCACCTCATTAGTATTTGCACTGTATCAGATGCAGGAAACGCAATAACGTCACCGGGAAATAATCATGTTCAATAACGCCGACTGTCCACCCCTGACGCGTTCCAGGGCGCGCTCTATGGCAGGCAACACCTCATATTCAGCGTTACCAGAACGTGGATAGTGTTTGGCTAACTGGCTTTTCGACCATCCCCCTGGCCCCTTTCCTGACCAGGAAGGGGGAGCAAAGAGAAGGCGGGGGGCACCCCCCGGCAGATGGGCTCCGCCCCTCATGCACTCTCCCAGACTCCTATGCGTGACG
>JAQBVZ010000153.1 GCA_027625205.1 Chloroflexota bacterium | reverse complement strand
CATTGTCGACAAGTCAGGCGGCATCGAGTCCATAGGCCGCACCATGGCACGCCTCTCGGACGACAAACTTGCCCAAGCGCTGCTGTTGGGCTGGGGTTTCTCTGGCTTCATTCAGGGCATCACTGGATTCGGTGTGCCGGTAGCCGTTACAGCTCCCCTTTTGGTTATGGTTGGATTCCCTTTAGCTAGAGCTGCGGCCATCGCTCTGGTCGGCCACGGTTGGGCCGTCACCTTCGGTTCCCTGGGCTCCTCCTACTATTCCATCCAGCTGGTGACCGGAATTCCAGGGGAGACCATTGGTCCGCACATGGCGCTGCTCTTCGCGGTGCCAACCATTGCCTCAGGACTGGCGGTTGCGCACATCCAGGGTGGCATGAGCAGTGTACGGCGCAGCGTGCCGATTGTTCTCGTGGTAGGCACGCTTATCTCCGTGGGGATGTGGCTCTTGGCCTCACTGGGAGCGCCCCAAATAGCCTCCGCCGTACCGGGGCTGGTTGCCGTGGGCGTTATTGGGTTCCTCGCCCGGACTCCGCTGCTGCGACGCGAGTCAGTGCCGCAGCCAGTGACGGTGGGCGCACCCCAAGACCCGGGCGTACAGGCCATTGAGAAGCCTATGAACTTCCACCTGGCCTTTGTCCCCTACTACTCACTCATTGTGCTGAGCATCATCTCTCAAATAGGGCCCATCAAAAACGCTGCCAAGGGATTGGCCTGGGGGTTGGACTACCCCGGCTTCACTACCGGCGACGGCTTTGTGGTGGCGGCTGCCAACAACTACGCAGTGATACGCCTGCTCAACCATCCCGCTCCGCTTATCCTGGCGTCAGTAGCATTGGCGGCGGCCGCTTATGCATTGACCGGCCACTGGCGGCCTGGCATCGGCATGCAGGCGCTGCGTCTCACCTACAACCAATCACTCTCCACCACCGTGGGCGTGTCCACCATGGTCATGATGGCTTTGGTCATGGCTGATGTTGGGATGACTACGCTGCTGGCCAATGGCATTGCCCAGACTTCTGGGCCGCTGTTCCCATTAGTTTCACCGTTCATCGGGACTCTGGGGGCATTTATGACCGGCAGCAACACCAACTCCAACGTCATGCTGGGGCTGCTTCAGGTGGAAACGGCCAGGGCGTTGGACATAGGCACCGTGACCATAGCCAGCATCCAATCTGTGGGTGCTTCCTTCGGCAGCTCCCTGGCCCCTGCAAAGGTGCTGGTAGGAGCCGCGCTGGTAGGGCTCTCCGGCCGCGAGAACGAGATTCTCAAGCTGGTGATCCCATACGTGCTGTTGTTGGTGCTCTTGGCAGGACTGGAAGCACTGCTGTTGGTATCGCTCATCCCAAGCTGGACAAGGTAGAAGGTAGAAGGTAAGGCACATGGTCCCTGCAAAGCTGATAAAGCCGCTTCGCCACGCAACAGTGGTTGCGCTGGCTGCCACGTTTCCATTGCTGTACGTGGGCGCGGTCTCTCTGGAGAGTGCAGTGATAACGGTCATCGCGCTTGTCGTGGCAGGTATTGCCGGACTGCTAGCCACCCTGGCGTTTTGACGCGCCTGCGTTAGCGTCTGGGCCTGCATCCTCTTGAGTCGCTCCAGGGTCAACGGGCATGACCTCTATCTGAAAGAACGACCCTTCCCTAGATGCCCCATCAGGAGGGTTATTCCCTTTGGGGTGGTCCAGCCTAATGATCTTAATGACCCCATCTTCGGGCTGAATGCCCATCTGAACAGTCCCGCCCAACGTCAAGTCACCCAGGGTGGCCTGTTTATTCTGAGCGTTCAGGAATTTGATCTCGCTTTCGCGGCTCAGATGCACAACTCTTTGTTGGCCATCGTCCATAACCAGCAGAAGGTCAACTCTGACCTGCCCGTCTGTACGGATGACATCAACGCCGTGGATGGTTGCCCTCTGTCGAATCAGGTGGCCTGGCGCAGGCCGGCCATCCTCACCTGGACTAGTGGAACTTTCAGCAGCGTCATGGTCAACCCGTTGGTCATCAAGCTCCTTTACGTCCCGTTCCACGTCTGCAGGGTCGCCGGCGTAGGCCTCTCTCATTCGCTCCGCTCGTTCCAGGAACCGGCTGGCCTCCTGGTACTGGGCCTGAATGTTCCGGAGCGTCTGCTCCAAATGCCGCTTGGTCTCTTCATCCAACGGCTTGTCACTCAAAATGATAAGCCGCTGTTCAACAACGTTCAGTTGGTGGTTCACCTGTAGGAGTATGCCAGCGCGGGCGGCCAGCACCTGAGGAGTGTTGTTGGGCGGCGGCGTTGTCCCTGGCTCCACAGTCCCGGAAAGGGGGCCCTGGTTATCTCTGACGCCAGCCAGCACCTCACGGACGGGAGCCTCCGCCAGGGCCAGGGCACGTTGCACGTGGTGTTCCAATTGCGCCGCAAGCTCTGGCACAAACCGTTGTCTGCCCCTGGCCTGCACCGCCTCCATCTCCTGCACCCGTCTCTCCAGAAGCTCAGCGTGCAGGTCCGCCTCTTTCTCATCACTGAAGGTCATCAAGAACTGGGCCTGCTCACTGGCGCGTTTTACTGGGTACAACGTGTCACCAGGAATGGTTCCGCTCGACGCCAGCACTGTGCCTGTGCCGCCAACGCTGAGTGCGACAACCAGCGCTGTGGCTGCGACCCCCCAGCGACGGCTGGACTTGATTGTCGCCGATAAGAGCGATTTCAGTGGGTTTGGCCGACGGCTTGTACGTTTGTCCAAAGCCTGCATCATCCGGAGCCGAGCGGCGCGCTTGCGGTCTGAATTCGGCCTGAACGCGAAGGACTGCTGCACCTGCACCGCAGACTCCAGAGCCTCCCTCAGCTCCTCAGCGTGCTCATGGTACGCCGCAACGCAGGCATCAATCCGCTCCCCGTCACGGAGAACGCGGTCAATACACTCATCCAGTATTTCTATGAAAGGTCTGTTTGCCATTACTCTGCCCCCCGCCTCTGCTCCGCCACACCTGATTCCTCACTCAATAACATTCTCAACGCCTTTAAAGCCGTGCGTTGCAATTCCCGTATGGCCCCGTTGGTACGGCCCATGGCGGCGCCCGCCTCCTCTGAACTCAGCCCACCCATAAACCGGAGAGCTATCACCTCTTGCTGGCCAGCGTTCAACTGGTCCATAACCTTGCTCACTCGCTCCATCTCCATGCTGAGCTCCACTTCACTCGCAAGGTCCGTGGCCCCAGCAATCTCCATAGCGTCATCAATAGCCACCACGGGACGGCGAGCGTTCCGGCGGTAGTGGTCAACAACCAGGTTATGGGCGACCCGAAAGAGCCACGCCTGGACTGGGACGTCTCGGCTAGCTAGGGAATCAGCGGATTCGACGGCACGGAGGAAGACCTCGCCAGCCATGTCTTCGGCGGCATCACGGTTGCCTATCCGAACGGCGATGTAGCGAGCGATGCGGTCGTAATATTGCTCGAAGAGGCTGGCCAGGTCA
>JAQBVZ010000152.1 GCA_027625205.1 Chloroflexota bacterium | reverse complement strand
GGCGGCGGGCCTGAGCGCGGCGTTCCTGGTGGTCCTGGCCAGTAACCTGGCGGGCTTCTTGGAGGTGGTGAAGGCGCTGGGACTGGGTAGCGCTGGTTTCTGGGAGGCCATTGCGGTGGACGGGCTGACGGCCTCAGCAAGTGGGACGCGTGACCTGGTGCCGGGCGACTTCTGGTGGTGGTGGCATGCCAGCCGAGTGATACCCGGCGCCATCAATGAGTTCCCCATGTTTAGCTTCATCCTTGGGGATATGCACCCACACCTGATGAGCATTCCCTTCGTGCTGTTAGCAGTCACCCTGAGCGTGGAAGTCTACGGCACGCCCCATCTGCTGAGCGTAGCGACGCTCAAAGAGCGCTGGCCGTTGCTCCTGGCAGCGGCGCTGTCCGTGGGCGTGCTGGCCGCCCTCAACATCTGGGACATGCCGCTGGGCATGGCGTCGCTGGGAGGTGCGGTGCTGCTGAATGCGCTGCGGTATGGGGTGCCGTCACGAGAGGATGCAGGCTTGATAGCTGACAGTTCAGCTTGGCGGCGGACGTGGGACGCCCTTACGCAAAACAACCGAGGCATGTGGCGCCTGTTCCTTGCGGGTGGAGGTGCGCTGCTTTTAATCATGCTTGGCTTTGCACTGTTCACACCGTTCTACTTCACCGTGGACGGCAACGCCAGCGGCATCCTGCCTGAGCGGGAGCTTTTGAGCAGGCCGGGCCACCTCTTGCTGGTCTGGGGCGTTGGCGGGCTGCTGGCGCTGGTCCTGTTAGCGGCGCTGGTCAAGCCGGTGGTCACGCATGGGGGTATACGTCTGGCTGTGGTCGGAGGGTCGTTGGCCGTAGGGTTTGCGCCGTTGGCACTCTGGCTCCAGCCAATCTGGGCCGCGCCGGTATACGTGGCGGGCGTCGTGATATTCGCCCTGTGGCGGGCCGCCCCATCGATTCCATTGCTGGCCGAAGCCTCCAGGCCAATGAAGCAGGCCACGGGTACAATCACTGCGACTATTATCGGCGGAGGGCTGGGCTGGTTTATAGGTAACGGCCTCATCCACGCTGGCAGTGAAGCCTCTGAAGCAGCCTCTGTGGGCGCACGCATGCTCGTTGTAATCCCCATGTTGCTGGTGCTTTCCGCAGCCGTCTACGGCGCTGCGTCACTGGTGTCGCGGACGACCAAGCATCGTGCCGCTGAGGCTGCATCGCCGGTGTTGGGTCTGTTGGCAGTGTCCGCCGCGCTCATCATGGGCGTTGAACTCTTTTACCTGTCGGACGTGTTTGGCGGGAGCCTCCATCGGATGAACACGGTGTTCAAGCTGTATTACCAGGCGTGGATACTGCTTGGACTGGTGGGCGGCTATAGCCTATGGTACGTAGCCGCCCACCTGAAGCCCGTTGGATTGCCAAGCAGGGCAGCGTTGAGCGCATGGGCGGTTGTGGTTGGCTTGCTGCTGATTGCAGTTTCCTACTATCCCGTGGCTGCGGCGTACTCCCGTGCAGAATCGACAGAGCGCAGCCTTGCGGGCGATGGCTTCTTGGCGGCGACGCTTGACGGGCAGGCACACCTGGCCTTCAGTACGTCAGGTGAATATCAGGCGATCGCCTGGATACGGTCGGAGGTCCCGCGTGACGCTGTGGTGTTGGAGACACCGGTGGTGCCATGTTCAGGAAACCCCGGCGGGTGTAGCTCCTGGACCAACGCGGGGCGCATCTCCAGCAGCACGGGCAGGCCCACACTCCTTGGATGGGAGGGCCATGAGAACCAGTGGCGCACGTCCTACGGGATAATAGGAGAGCGCAAGGCCCACGCACGGGAAATCTATGAGACAGAAGACCTGGTAAGAGCCAGAGAACTCTTGGACACGTATGATGTACAGTACGTGATTGTGGGCCCCAGAGAGCGTGCGGCCTACGGGCAGACTGATATGACCAAGTTCCAAACGCTTGGCAGCCTGGTGTTCCCTGAAGGTTCCACGGACGCAACGGGTTTCTTAATTTACAATGTGGGCTCACTGGACGGCGTGGGCCCATCATGAGCATTCAAGCCTTGATTGATAGTAGGCATGTCCTCAACTAGTCCCCTTACAACACCCTCCTCTGCTTCTGGTGCTCCAAAGCCCATGGCCTGGTTGAAGGCGCTGGCAAGAGCCGCCAAGAACAGGTTGCCTGCCGGACGGATGGACCGTTTGGAGCTTGGGGCGTACGTATTCCTGGTCATTGTGGCGCTGGGCGCCCGCATGTGGGACGTGGGCGGTCGCAGCTTGCACTATGACGAGGTGCTGCACGCTTGGTACGCCTGGCTCTACGCTGGAGGCAGTCCCTATCACCACACGCCGTTGACTCATGGGCCCTTCCTTTTCCATGTGGCGGCGGCTAGCTACAAGATCTTTGGCAGCAGCGATGTGACCGCCCGGCTGGTCCCCGCCTTCTTTGGTACCGCTCTGGTGGCGGTGCCGTACTTGCTGCGTAAGGAACTTGGAAGGCCCGCTGCGCTGGTGGCGGGAGTCATGCTGGCTGCATCACCCACCATCCTCTACTTTGGCAGGTTCATCCGCAACGACATCTACATGGCTGTGTGGGTGCTTCTCTTAGTGGCGGTGATATGGCGGTACATAGAGCGCCCGCGCTCCAGCATGATGGTGGCATGGGCGGCATTATGGGCCTTGGCCTTCAGCACCAAAGAGAGCTCTTTTATGGCTGCGGCCATCCTGGGCCTGTTGCTGCTGATATTGGCCTGGCGGGACCTACCACGCACTGGTAATTTCCAGCAGCGGCTGGCTAATTTGCCTCCGGCGGCCGCTCTGTTGCTGGTGTTGATAACGCTAACGCTTCCCCTCTGGGGACCGATGCTTGGCTTAGTGCAAGACTGGATTGGCGTCATCCTGGTTACGCCTGACCCCAATGAGTTGAACGGCGATGCCAGAGAGGCTGCGGTGGCGTTTGCCGCGCAGGAGGCCCCGTTGCGCTTCTGGCTGATTATTGGCTCCGTTATTGGCGCGGCTGCTATGGCGGCTGGGTTTGCTCTGGTGAGGACAAGGCAAGTGTGGCGGCCCATGGCCCCCGGCCTGGCCACCATTGCGGTTGTGTTTGGGGTGATACTCCTGGGGTTTGACCGCATCGTCAATTTCAACAGGGATGAGGGCTTCTTCCTTCCCCTGTTTGACAATCTGCGCACGTGGGCTTCAACACAGCCGGTAGAGACAGGGGCGCCCTTGGGCGCGGGTGTCGGTCTGGCAGTAGGCGTTACCCTCGTGCTCACAGCCCTGGCCGTGGCGGTCGGCCTTATGTGGAATCGGCGGCTTTGGCCAATGTTGGCGCTGACGTTTGCGGCTATTTGGCTTCCGCTTTTCACGAGCTTTGGGACCAACCGGACAGGGTTCTTCACCGGCCTCTGGGGTTCCCTGGGTTACTGGGCGGCGCAACAACCCGTAGAGCGGGCGGGGCAGCCGTGGTTCTACTACGTGATAACC
>JAQBVZ010000151.1 GCA_027625205.1 Chloroflexota bacterium | reverse complement strand
GTTCTGCACAAAATAAAATTGGCGTCTGACGGGCAGGCACCCAGGCCCGACACGTCGTTCAGCAATCCATAGAGGCGCTGCTTTTCACGCACCATCCAACTCACTCGCTCCCGGATATACGGGAGGTCGTCCAGCGATGCAAGCACCGCTGCTTCCGCAGCCTGACTCACGTTATATGGAGGCTTGGCCCGCATGATGACCTCCGCCAGCGCGGGTGCCATCACCCCATAGCCGACACGCAAGCCTGCAAGCCCAGCCCATTTGCTGAAGGTCCGCAGGACCACAAGGTTTGGATGGCTTGGAACCATCTGAACAACGGACTCTCCACCAAATTCACCGTATGCTTCATCCAAGATGACCACCAGCCCTGCGTCCAAGAGCCGCTGAATACCAGCCACCGGCACGCTGTTCCCCGTAGGGTTGTTGGGCGAGGCCAGCACCACGATTTTGCTGCTGTTCAAAGCCACCTTGATGACCTCTGGAACATCTATCTGAAACGCATCATTCCGGGGCACGTCTATTGCTTTGGCGCCCACCACATGCGCAGTGAAGGAGTACATGCCGAAGGTAGGCGTGCAGTTCACAACGCCGTCGCCAGGGCCCAGCAAGGCACGGAACAGCAAGTCGATAATCTCGTCACTGCCGTTTCCAGCCACCAAATATTCCGGCGCAACGTCAATGTAATGACCAATCGCTTCACGCAACGCCACTTGCTGCGGGTCTGGGTAGATGTGTACCCGGTCAAGACTAGCCAAGGCTTCCATGACGCGCGGCGACGGCCCATAAGGGTTCTCATTGCCGTTGAGCTTTACCACCTGGGACTCCGGTATGCCCGCCCGCTCCGCCAACACCTCCGGCGGGTCAACAGCCTCATAGGCGTCAAGGTTCAAGAAATGCGGCTGCACATGGCTGAGGATATCGAATGGTTCAGCCATCGCTACCCTCCCCTACCGTCGTCAAATTTTCCGGCCTGGCCCTCAAGTCGCAGGTCCACAGCAGTAGCGTGGCCCGTCAAACCCTCCGCCCTGCCCAAAGCCGCTGCTGCAGGGCCAACCTTACGGAAAGTTTCAGCGCTCAGCCCCACCACCGGCACACGGCGCAGGAACTGGTGTACGCCAAGGTATGACCCAAAGCGCGCAGTCCCGCCCGTAGGCATGGTGTGGCTTGGGCCAGCTACGTAGTCGCCAATGACTTCAGGTGAAAATTCACCAAGGAAGATGCCGCCAGCGTGTCGTATTTTGCCAACCAAGGACTCCGGGTCCCGTACCAGCAAACATACGTGTTCCGGCGCATAGGCGTTAGTAAGTTCCACCGCTTCATCCAGCGTATCAATAACTACAATCATCCCCTGCCGCTCTACGGCCTGGCTTGCTATGTCCATACGGTCCATCTGTGCCAACTGGGCCTCAATCTCAGCGTTTACCTGTTGCGCTAACGTTTGGCTGGTGGTCAGCAGCACCGGCGACGCCATCACGTCGTGTTCAGCCTGGGCCAGTAAATCAGCGGCGCACAGGACGGGGTCAGCAGTGTCGTCAGCCACCACCACCGTCTCGGTTGGTCCGTACAGGCCGTCGATATCGACTTGTCCGTAGACCTCTCGTTTGGCAATGGCAACGAATATGTTGCCGGGGCCGCATATCTTGTCGACGCGCGGCACCGATTCCGTGCCGTAGGCCATGGCGCCAATGGCTTGAGCGCCCCCTATCTGGAACAATCTATCGACGCCTGCTATGTGAGCTGCCGCTAGAGTCACCGGTTCAGGCGCGGGGGTGCAGAGGATTATTTCAGAGACGCCCGCCTCCTGGGCTGGAATGGCGTCCATCAATACCGTGGAGGGGTATGCCGCCGTCCCACCTGGTACATAGAGCCCTACTCGCTCCAGCGGCACCAGCGTTTCGCCCAGGCCGGTCGCAGCATCCCGCCAGCCTTTGGGCATGGAGGCACGACTAAACGCACGGATACGTTCCGCGGCTATGTTGAGAGCATCCGTGACGTGCTGAGGGATGTCTTTAAGCGCAGCCGCCCATGCCTCCTTCGGCACCTCAAGTTCCACAAGCTCTACGCTGTCGATGCGGCGGGCGTAGTCGCGGACGGACGTATCGCCATTTTGGCGGACATCGCTAAGAATGCGGCGCACCGCGTCTTCAGCGGACAGCGACTCTCCAAATATGTCGTCTGTGCGTTTTTGGACGGCCTCAGGCACTGAGGCGTCATATCCCGGCCCTCGGGTGAGTAGCGCTCTGCCCTGTTTTATGCCATTGATGATGCGCATGCGCCAATTCCAGTCAACGGCCTGTTTCAGGACCGTTGGAAAAGTATAGCAGAGGAGTCTAAGGGGGCGTTGCCGTTCTACCCGAGCCCCAACGCACTAAGCAGGCTCCGGTAGGCACGGCTCTCTTGATGGAAGATGTACTCCGTGTCCGACACGCTGACCGATGATCCGCCGATGGCCCTGAAATGGTCAACGGCTGTAGTAAGTCGTCGCTTGTGTACGAAGACCGTCACCGCGTACCACTGGCTGCCGTCAGCAGCAAACACACGTGAGATTGTTGGCCCCTGAAGGCCTGCCAAGTCGGGTCGCTCCAGCACCTGAGCGGCTACTGCCTCCTCAGAGGGTCCCTGGATGTTGGCGGTCACGCGACAGTAGTCACCAGCGTTGAGGTACGCCTCCATGCGTTCCACCATTTCACGAGTGGCCTCCAGCCGCTCACTGTGCTCTTGTAACAACGCGCGGTTGCCAATCAGGCATCCCTCAGAGGCAAGCACAGAGCCGTCCTCTAGTGTCTTCAGTCGGTTCTCCCGCATGGTCACGCCAGTAGCGGAGATATCCACAATGATGTCAGCGTAGCCCATGGCGGGCGCTGCCTCCAGTGTTCCGGTCACTTGCTGGAGGCTGAAGTAGTTCAAACCGTGGTTGAAAAGGAACCGCTGGACCAGCCGAGGGTACTTGGTGGCTACGCGCAACTCACGCCCGCTCTCCCGTAACTCAGCCGAGAGGTCAGCTAAATCAGCCATCGTTGACACGTCTACCCATGCGTCCGGCACACCAACCACCAACTCGCAGCGCCCGAACCCTAAGTCAGGCATGACCAGCAGGCTGTCGCCGTCCTCAGTGCGGTACTCCTGGTAACGGTCTAGTCCAACCACGCCCAGGTCAACGTTACCTGCTTCCACCTTGGAGGTGATATCAGCTCCTCGTTGGAAGTGGACCTCCAGTCCTTTAATTGCAGGAATCACAGCGGTATAGCGCCGCGGGCTGGGACGCCACACGGACATGCCGCACGCCTCCATAAATTTGAGCGTGGGCTCGTACATCTCACCATCACTGGGGATGGCCAGCCTCAATATGCTATCTGACCTGCCGTTCATCACTTGTCCCATCAGGTTTAACCAAAAGTAACTTGCGGATGCCCTTCTGACGGGCGTACCGCATTGCACCAGCTTCATCGTGGCCCAAAACGTCCAACTCGACCGCAACTC
>JAQBVZ010000150.1 GCA_027625205.1 Chloroflexota bacterium | reverse complement strand
GGGTTTGCCCTGCTCACGGCCCTAGGGTAGCGCAGCCGCCCCCGCACCTCAACGGGCAGTCGTCACACATCTAGATGACTAGCAGTATTGCACCGGCAAGAGAGAGGGCAACGGCGCCCAGCACCCGGGGCTCAAAGCTCTCCACCTTGCGGTTGATGAGGTAGGACATGGGCAGTACAAAGACGCCGCCTGCCCGCAAGAGAGGGACCACGACAGCTACCGGTGCGACGCTCAACGCCATGAATCGGAACAATTGCGCCATGGAGACCGTAACCGTGCTGGAGAGAAACCACCTTCTGGCGGTCTTGTCCATGGTGAGAAGGTTGGTGCGGATGGCAGAGCTTGCCAGGGTTGGAAGGAGCACCGCCGCCGCTGCGGTATACGCAATCAACGCACCAAGGACTCCCAATCCACCGCTGTCCTCCAAACCGTAACGGATGAGCAAGGGGCTGGTGCCCCAGGCCAAGGCGTTAAGGACGCCCCAAAAGTATCCTTCCATCACTTTGGAGGTTGGAAGGGAGTCCACGGCTTTTACAGTGCTTGGGGTCGCACCTTCCGCCGGCTTTACTTCGGTTGTTGCGACGGGAGGTGTGCTGGCAGAGGCTGGCTTGCGACGACGCGGCGCAGAAAGACTGGGCGCAACCATAAGCAGCGCAATCCCACCCCACATGAGCCCAGTCACCGTCTCATTCAACAGCCAAACAGCCAGTACCACTGAGAAGAACGCGTTGCTCTGCACCAGAGGGTTGGCCCGGTTGGCGCCCAAGATACCGAGGGCCCGGTAGTTGCAGTAGCGTCCAAAGAGGAAGTGGAGGACGCCTGCAGCAGCTAATACCCAGTACCGGCCCGGAGTGATGTCACGAAAATCAAAGATTTGCGTGGTGATGAAGGCTGCAACAAGGAAAATGGGCATCCCCAGCAATACACTGAGGTACACCCCCTGGAGTGCGGAGCCACTCAGCATGCCCCGGCGAGCAGACACCGTGTTTACGGCAAAGCTGATATTGGAGATGAGGACGTAAATGATGCCGAGGCCAAGACCGCTGAACATAGGCCCCCTCGGAGGTACGCGGACTGCAAGTGGACGGAGCTTATCACGGTTTGGATAGTGATGGCTTCAATGCATACGTGACCCTTTCCACCCACCACCGCACCAGATTGCCACGCTCGTAGACTCACTCGCAATGACGAGGAAAGACCCATGTCCTTTATACGGTTACGTCCCGGCAAGTCTGGCGCATCGATGCAAGGGCATCACAGCTTCTTCACGGAACTGGGCACCCCGTTCACGTCATGTTCACGCTACATCAGTAAGGTGTCCTCAGGCCGGAAGGGATGGGGTGAGCCCCTCCACCAGAGTGCCGAGGTTAGATGAGGGGGTGCGCTATGCTGAGGCACAATCCACAGTCATTGGTAGCTGGGTCCACGACCCTGCGCCTTCATGGAGGAGGGCAGAATAGGGCTTCTCAGTAGGAAGCGCACAAGCTGGGAGTTCCGCTCATAGGTGTCAGATTCCCCGAGAGGGAACGTGCACAATCCGGTAAATCATACCGGGAGCAGCAACGGAGCCGAAGGTAGAGATAGCACAATTTATGGCACGTCAATCGCCGGAGAGGCCGCAAGGTCGCTCCGGCTTCTCGCTTGGCAAAAAAGCAGGCTGCTCACGTTGGGAGCGCGCACCAGCTTAAGTGACGTTAGTGGACGGAGCTATTTTCGGCGCAATAGGCTGATGAGTTACAATGGAACGGCGGAAATCTTCAAAGGCCCGAAGCGGCCTCGGTTATCTATCAAATGCTTTTTACTGAAAACGCCACCAAGTCATTCGGTGGCTTTGATCTCTTCACTGGGGTTTCATTCAACATTGCCGATGGTGAACGCGTGGCGCTGGTTGGGCCCAACGGCGCGGGTAAGTCAACGTTGCTTCGCATGCTGGCTGGAGAAGATGCGCCATCATCAGGCAACGCGGGCCATCGCAACGGGTCGTTGGGCTACCTGAAACAGGAGTCTGGGTTTGATCCTGAAAACACACTGGAGCAGGAGATGTGGTCGGCGTTTCCCGAAGCGCTCGCCATCTCCCGTCGTCTTGCGGTAGTCGAAGCGGAGCTGCCCAACGCTGGCGACAATGCATCCGCGCTGGTGGCGGAATCACTCGATCTCTATGAACGGTTCGCACTGCTGGACGGCCACACGGTCGAAGCAATGGTGGACCGTGTCCTCAGCGGGCTTGGCTTCAAGAAAGCGGACCGCGCCAAGGCTTGCGGAAACTTCAGTGGTGGCTGGCGGATGCGGATATCGCTTGCCAAGGTCCTGGTGCGCCGCCCCGATCACATGTTGTTGGACGAGCCGACGAACCATCTAGACAGCAGGGCGCGTGACTGGCTTGCGCGTGAACTTCAAGATTTCCAGGGTACGTTGGTCATTACCACTCACGATGGCGCTTTCTTGGACAAGGTGGTCAAGCGAGTGCTGGAGGTTGGCGATTTTGGTGTGGTGTCTTACACCGGAAATTACACCACGTATCTGCAAGAGAAGGAGAAGCGGCGCCTCCTCCTGGAGCAGTCAGCCGGACGCCAAGAGCGCCAGATAGCGTCACAGCAAGTCTTCATAGACCGCTTCCGCGCAAAGGCGACGAAGGCTACACAGGTGAAAAGTCGTGAAAAAGCGCTAGCCAAGGTGCAGCGGATTGTCCGGCCTCGCAATGAGTCCAGCGCCAAGTTTAGTATCACCTCCCACGGTCGAGTCGAGCAGAAGGTGCTGGCGCTGAACTCGATTTCCATTGCCTTTGACGATGAGTTTGCGCTAATAGACGCGAACCTCATAGTGGAACGCGGACAGAAGGTGGTGCTGGTTGGGCCGAACGGCAGCGGCAAGTCCACGCTGCTGCGCATTGCAATGGGCCAGATAGACCCCCTGGAGGGCCAGGTGCAGTGGGCCGAGCGCGCCCGGCCGGGATACTACGAGCAGCACCAGGACGAGGCTTTGGACCCAAACCTCACCGTTCTGCAAGAGGTGCAAGCGGCGGCGAAGGACGCAACCGAGCAACGGGTACGGACCGTGCTGGGCGAGTTCCTGTTCAAAGGCGACGATGTGTTCAAGCCGGTGTCCGTTCTATCTGGTGGTGAACGGAGCCGGGTGGCCTTGGCTAAATTTCTGATTCAGCCAACCAATGTCCTGCTGCTGGATGAGCCAACCAACCACTTAGACAAGGCAACCCACGGGAGCCTGGTGAAGGCGCTGCATAAGTACGACGGCACGATTATCTGCGCGACCCACGACCCCGAGATACTGGACACGATTGCAACGCATGTCTATGAGATGCGTGGCGGGGCTTGTGTGAGCACGCGTGTCATAGAACCGACGGCTCCCGTGAAAGCGCAACTCAAGAAATACAAGAAGTAGCGACAGGGAAAGCTACGCGGCAAGGGAGTGACGTTTGAAGAGTATGACCTCCCTGGGCTCAAGACTGTAAACGGAATTGTAGA
>JAQBVZ010000149.1 GCA_027625205.1 Chloroflexota bacterium | reverse complement strand
CGTGACGTGTTCAGGGCTGTGTTGCTGCTTGCGACCACCTTCATGGGGGTCGCTGGCTTGTTCGTGATGCTCAACGCTGAGTTTCTCGCGGTCGTGCTGATACTGATCTACGTGGGCGCGATATCCGTGCTGCTGGTGTTTGCCGTGATGCTCACCAAGGGGGTCTCTGAGGGCAACCGTGGCACGCCGGTGCAGCCGGTGGCTCTGACGGTGGCAGCGCTGCTACTGGGCGTCCTGGCGTGGAGCATTGTGCAGGCGGAGTGGAACCTCCTGCCTGCGGACTTGCCCGCGCCGTTTGAAGAGGTCTTTATCACCACGCCTCAGGTATTGGGACGGCTGCTCATCAGCGAGTATGTGCTCCCCTTTGAGGTGGCTGGTGTGCTGCTATTAGCCGTGGTAGTTGGCGCCTTAGCCCTTGTGCGAGAGTCAAGGGAGGAGTAGCCATGGACCTGGAACGGTACCTGCTTCTCTCAGCCGTTCTCTTTGTCATTGGTATGTACGGCGCGCTTTCGCGTCGCAATATCATCACCGTGTTGATGTCCATAGAGATCATGTTCAACGCCGTTATCTTGGCGCTGGTGGCCATGTCACGGTTTATTACGCCGGCGGCGGCCCGTGTTCCTGGGGCGGACCCTGCTGACGTGGCGCACTGGCTGCTTACGGGACAGACCCTGGCCGTGTTCATTGTGGTTGTGGCGGCGGCGGAGGTTGCGCTGGGGCTTGCGTTAGTTATCTCACTCTTCCGCCACAAGGACACTGTGGACGTGACGGAAGTAAACCTGTTGCGGCATTAGGGCCGGAGTTTGAAGGAGGGCTGACGCCCATGTGGGTTGAGTACAAAAAAGTGCCGAATTTGATGATGGCTGAGATGTGGATGGAAATCCTTGAAGGAGAGGGCCTTCCCGTCCGTCTGTTGCCGGAAGGTGACATCACTGACTATGGAGAGCAGGTGCCCTTCAAGGTCATGGTGCCCCGTGGTCGTGAGCATGTTGCCGACGAGATATTGAGGAAGCTCTAGATGATCACTGAGGCAGCCGCGTGGGGAATTATTGGCCTACCTCTGGCCTCTTTTGTCCTCATCTCCTTTGTCATCCGTCCTCTGCTTGGCGCTACACGCCTGAGCGGGTATGTGACTGTCGCTGCCATGGCAGGTTCGCTGGCGCTGTCCGTTTGGGCGCTGGGTTCCGTTACGGGAGAGGAAGGGGCCATTGGCTTTGAGTCTCACTCGTGGTTGACCATAGGAGCGCCCGGTGGCGGCCTGAGCTTTGACCTCCAGATTGGCATACTGCTGGATTCCCTTACCGCCATCATGCTCATTGTGGTGACCGGCGTCAGCCTCATGGTGCAGGTGTACTCCCAGGGCTACATGCGCGGCGACGCTAGTTACTCCCGCTACTTTGCGTACATGTCACTGTTCACCGCCTCCATGCTAGGGCTGGTACTGTCGCGAAACCTCATCCAACTCTTTGCCTTCTGGGAACTAGTGGGCCTGAGCTCCTACCTGCTTATAGGTTTCTGGCATGACCGACCGGCCGCTGCGGCTGCTGCCAAGAAGGCGTTCCTGGTCACACGAATTGGCGACTTTGGGTTCCTGCTTGCGCTGCTGTACATCTTCTATAACCGGGGAACTTTTGCGGCCAACGGCCTCAACCCCTTCGATATCCCTGATATCCACGTTGCTGCGGGGATTCTTGGGACAGGCGTGGTCACGTGGATAGCCGTGGGTCTGTTTGCGGGCGCCATGGGTAAGTCAGCCCAGTTCCCGTTGCACACCTGGCTCCCTGATGCCATGGAAGGCCCCACGCCGGTGAGTTCACTCATCCACGCAGCAACCATGGTGGCTGCAGGCGTGTTCCTGGTAGCCCGGATGTTCCCGCTGTTTGAGCATTCAGCCGTGGCCATGAACATCGTCGCCATCATAGGTGGCTTCACGGCAATCTTCGCTGCCTCCATGGCTCTGGTCTCCAATGACATCAAGCGCGTGCTGGCGTATTCCACCGTCAGTCAGTTGGGGTACATGATGCTGGCCCTGGGCGTTGGTGCGCCAGTGGTGGCCATGTTCCACCTGTTCACCCACGCCTTCTTCAAGTGCCTATTGTTCCTGGGCGCAGGCAGCGTCAACCACGCCACCGGCACCTTTGACATGCGGTACATGGGCGGTCTGCGGAAGGCCATGCCCATCACCTACGTGACTACGCTCATTGCTGGCCTGAGCCTGGCAGGCATCTTGCCGCTGGCCGGGTTCTGGAGCAAGGAGGCGGTACTGGCCGCGGCCTTGAATGGTGAACACGCCGCGTCAGGTGGAGTGTCTGCGCTGGTCTTCTGGATGGCGCTGGCTGCTGTCCTCATAACCTCTTTCTACATCTTCCGACTCATATTCATGACCTTCCACGGCGAGTTCCGTGGTGGAGTGGATGTACAGCCGGAGGTGGAGCGTTCACCCGGTGAGCATCACGTCCACCTGGCGGAGTCGCCATTGGTGATGTGGTTGCCCATGGCGGTACTGGCGCTGGCTGCGGTAGGCGCGGGGTTCCTGGCAAACCCAACGTTTAACTTCGTGGGCATCCCTGCTCATGCCTTCTCTGAGTTTTTGCATGAGGAGGCAGGGGACGTCAATTGGGTCCTGGCGGTGGCTTCCACCGTTGTGGCCCTGGGGGGCATCTTGCTGGCGGCGCTCATGTACCAGACCAAGCAGGTGTCGCCAAAGGACTGGGTGCGGGCCACGGGACCCGTATACAGGATACTCAGCCAGCGATACTACATGGACCAGCTCTATGAGGGGTTCATTGTCCGCCGTGTGCTGTATGGCGGTCTTTTCCGTATCACCGCATGGTTTGATGAACGTGTCGTTGATGGACTGGTGGACCTGGCGGGCTGGTCCGCTCGTAGTTCTGGACGGGCGCTGTCCATGCTCCAAACGGGACAAATCCAGGCATACGGCGCAGGGATTTCAGTTGGTGTTATCGCAATCCTTGTGGCGTATCTGACACAGCAGTAGGAGTTCAGGCGTGCTATCGGCCATTGTTTTCATACCCCTCATAGGCGCGCTGCTCATTGGAGTAGCGGGACGCACCGCACCGGTGGTACGGGGCATTGCCCTTGTTGCAGGGATAGTGAACTTGGTGCTGGCGCTTGTGCTGTTTGCCCGGTTCTCCACGGCAGATGCCGACTTCCAATGGGTGGAGAGCGTGGACTGGATTCCGGCGCTCAATATCCAGTACCTCATGGGGGTGGACGGACTCAGCGCACCGTTGCTGCTGCTGACAGCCTTGTTGGGCCTTGTGGCTATCCTTGCCTCTTGGCACGTTGCCACCAGAGTGCGCGAGTACTTTATGTGGCTGCTGTTGTTGCAGACTGCCGTCGCTGGCGTCTTCGTATCCCTGGACTTCATCCTGTTCTTCGTTTTCTGGGAGCTGGAGTTGCTCCCCATGTTCATGCTCATCTCCATATGGGGTACGGGCCGCCGGGAATACTCAGCCATGAAGTTCCTGGCCTATACCTTCCTTGGGTCAGCCTTCATGTTGGCGGCCATA
>JAQBVZ010000148.1 GCA_027625205.1 Chloroflexota bacterium | reverse complement strand
CTGCTGCCTCCCGTAGGAGTGGGGGCCGTGTCTCAGTCCCCCTCTGGCCGGTCGTGCTCTCACACCGGCGACCCGTCATCGGCTTGGTGGGCCGTTACCCCGCCAACTACCTGATGGGACGCAAGCCCGTCCATGGGCGCCCGAAGGCTTTAGTCTCCAACCTTACAATCAGAGACAACATGCGGTATTAGCTCCGATTTCTCGGAGTTGTTCCTCACCCATGGGAAGGTTGCTTACGTGTTACTCAGCCGTCTGCCACTCGCTTCCCAGACCGAAGTCCGAGTCACTCGTTCGACTTGCATGCATTAGGCGCACCGCCAGCGTTCATCCTGAGCCAGGATCAAACCCTCAGATAATATATTGGGTCTTATCCGACCCTTACGTTTACTAAAGAACCGTATCTCAAAAGATACGGGGCGCACTCCTTCCACTATTCACTTGTTAAGGTTCGCAAGACACAAATCCGGCCCCTTTGGGCCGGTCTATATACTCTACTCGTTCCCTGCATTCACGTCAAGGCGGGTTTGCCGTGCCCACTACCCACGCCACCCTGGGCCTTCGCTGGGCGCCACTCAACTAAAATCCTGGCAGGCGCCCCATCCCCTCTAGTTCCGTAGCGTTAATCTCCAGACCACGGCTCACCCTGTCCCATACTTGGTGGGCAAGGAGGTCCTCTGTCATGCTAGCGTCAAGCACCACCCACCGTTCCGGCTCTCGCGCCGCAAGTTTCAGGTAACCATCCCTCACTCGCTTGTGGAACCCCACCCCCGCAGACTCAAAGCGCTGCTCGTCACTCTCCTCAGCCCGTTTGGAACCATCCTTGTCTCGCTGGCCGTCGTCTCTATCGTCATCCAGAGAGGTTTGGACCCTCGCCCTGTTCAGCCCTATCTCAACAGGTACGTCCAACAGAAACGTGATATCTGGCCACCGGCCAGCAGTGGCCAGATCATTGGCGCTTCTAATATTCCGCAAAGGCACTCGCCTACCGTAGCCCTGATATGCAGTGGTGGAGTCCGCGTAACGGTCTGCCACCACCACCTTCCCCTGCTCAAGGGCTGGCAACACAATTCGCCGTACTAGCTCGCTGCGGGCCGCCGCAAAAAGAAAAACCTCGGCCTCTGGCGTTAGAGGGCTGTTGGTTGACTTCAGGTAGCTGCGTAGGTGGTTGCCAAGATCAGTCGTTCCTGGTTCTTGCACACGTACAACTCGATAGCCTTGCTGTGCAAGGCGGTCACACAAAATCTCAGCCTGGGTGCTCTTCCCAGAACCCTCTCCGCCCTCAAGTGAAATGAAAAGACTCATTGTTGTCCTATCGCAATCGGATTACGACTTTCCACGGTATATAGTCACTCGACGCTGTGGCTCCCGTCCAGAGCTCCGTGACCGCAGGCGGGCGCCCTCCGCTACCTGATGCTGCACCCGCCGGATATAGGAACTCTGCGGTGTCAGCTCTACAGAGGCCGTCTGGCCCACAAGGATGCGTTCAACGCCGTCTTGCGCCTCCGCCATCGCCTCGTCCACGGCCCTGCCGGGGAGGTCTTGCCCTGGACTAGTCATGTTTTCAAGAAAACTGGCAATCTGTGCTGGGGTGTTCCGCCTCAGAACAAAGACTGGCTTTGACTGCTCTTCCGCTATCCGCAACACAGCAGGGAACCGCTTGAAGTGACTCTTCGTCGTTAGTACAAGGTCAGCGTCAACAACGTTACCCACCACCAGCACCTGAGCGCCGGTTGCCTGGGCCACCTGCTCCAACCGCTCCTTGCTCACCCCGTAAGCATGCACACGAGTAGGTATGCCTCCTGTAGCAACCTCTTGAACCCTCCGTTCGGCCCGCACGCCTGTCGGAGGTGGCTGAGGGCCACCTCCGTTTGAGATTGCTGGCCTGAGTGTTCCTTGCGAGTTGCCGCCCAAAGCTCCCTTGCGCTGCTCCTGAGACCGCCGGACGTTGCCTGACTCATCAAGCCAGCGCACCTCAGGAGTCACCGTCTGTCCCCGCAAAAGCCGGTCAACCGTCTGTGCCACATCCAGATGTACTGCCACCCGCTGCCAGCTTTGAATCTCCACCAACACATCAAAGGTTGGAGGAGCCTTGCGTTCTAGGATGGTTTTTTGGGTACGACGGCGGTGGGCCTCCTCGTCGCCAAGGGTCACCGTCTGGACGCCGCCCACCAGGTCAGAAAGCGTGGGGTTGATAAGCAGGTTGTCCAGGGTATTCCCATGGGCCGTGGCAATGAGTTGTACACCCCGTTCGGCAATGGTCCGGGCGGCTGCCGCCTCCTGTTCAGTCCCCATCTCATCCACAATAATCGCTTCCGGCATATGGTTCTCTACGGCCTCAATCATCACTGCGTGCTGCAACGCAGGTGTACGTACTTGCATACGGCGGGACCTGCCAATGGCTGGGTGTGGGATATCGCCATCGCCGGCTATCTCGTTGGACGTGTCCACAATCACAACGCGTTTATGGGCCGTATCGGCCAGCACTCTGGCCATCTCCCGCAGCATGGTGGTCTTGCCAACACCGGGGCGTCCCACTAGGAGAATGCTCTGGCCTGAGGTGACCAAGTCCTCCAGAATACGCACCGTGCCAAATACGGCCCTGCCCACCCTGCACGTCAAGCCTACAATCTTTCCCGCCCTGTTCCGGATGGCTGATAGCCGATGAAGTGTCCGTTCAATCCCAGCTCTGTTGTCATCTCCAAAAGGGCTCAGTCTGTCCACCACGTACTGAATATCCTCTTCAGTGACTTCCGTGGAGTCCAAGTACAGGTCCCGTTGAGCGAAACGTGCCTCCGGCAACCGGCCTAAATCAAGGACCACTTCAAGCAAACTGGAGAGGTCCTCCTGCCGTTGAACCTGTTCTTGTATGCGCGGGGGCAACGTTGCCAGCAGCGCATAAAGATCATCTGTAGCACGCTCATGTGGAGCTGATTGAACATCTTGTATCACGGCCACCTCACTCAATAATGCCCAGACCTTACGCCTGGACAGCCGACATGGATACTTGTTTCACCGGCTTTGCCAATGACTTGATGAATAAACGATATTCCCGTTCCAATCTCCATCCGTTCTGCTCCAGCGCTTGTATCAATTCTGACTGATGTTCCTGCAAGACCCACGCTGGCTGCTTGCCCCCATCACATAAGCGCAGCGCCTCTCCGCACAGCAGGCGGGCCGCCGCACCTTCATCGGGATGAAGCATCGCCTCAATGGTAGGCCTTTCACCCTTGTAGACTACCCGCACCCAGCCTCGAAGGTGTCCCTCCCGTTCCCACACAAACTCATCCGCAGCGCCGCCTATTCTCTCCCGCGCATCCTGCCATTGGTCCATCGTAAGCGCGTAGGCAGACCGGATTGACACTGGAATGCTGGCGTTATAGAGGCGGAACACATCATGCAGGTCAACGCTCTTCATGGGCCGCATCTGCAACATGGCATAGCGGTCCTCAGCCGACGCTTCTCCAGCAGACACGTAAACCTCTTCATGCGGTCCCGCCACGAACCCCGTGTGTCGAGCCACAGTCTCCATATGGCTGCCGTCTTCCATTCGC
>JAQBVZ010000147.1 GCA_027625205.1 Chloroflexota bacterium | reverse complement strand
GATGCGTAGGTTGGGGAACCGATCAAACAAACCACTGACAATGAGTTGAATGGCGTTGGCGCCCGCTGCGCGACCAAAGCGTGCCACCTGTGCGACAAGGTCAGTGTACCTAAAAGCATCCTCATCATTAACCGGGTACTTGAAGAAGGGGCCAGCCCGTTCACCGGTGCGGTCTAGGTCCACGTGAACGGCCACAGGCATATCCATGGCCAGCACGGCGGCCCAGAAGTGGGCATCCTCCGGCAGTGGATAGCCGTGGCCGTTGGGGAATCCGTTTAGGATGACGCCCTTGAAGCCCAGCTTTGCACAATTCTCAAGCTCATCCATAGTGGCGTCCAAGCTACTGTAGGGGAGAACGCCCAGACCAATGAGCCGGTCTAGCGCGGTGGGGCAGTACTCTTCAGCTAGCCAGTCGTTGTAGCCGCGGACCACCGCATTGTAAGCAACGTCATCCTTCATCTTGCGCCACAGCTTTGGTCCTGAGGCCTCGTTCAGATAGAGAACCTCGGCGTCTAGGCCTCCCAGTTCCTGCTCCTTGAGCCGTTGTTCAGGAGGACCGCTGCCCGCAAGTTCATCGTAATTCTGTCAAAAAGGCGTCCACTTGTCCCTGCCCTTACCTCCGTACAGGTCAAAGGGCGCCTCTACCGGCGGGCTGCCGTCCACCAGCCAGGCGTCGCCAGCATTGGGCAGGCGCACAGTATGAGGCGCGTTCTCGCGGTACTTTTCTGGCACTCGGTGCATCCAGCGGCTGGTGTCAACCTCAAGGTGGGAGTCGCCAGAGATGACCTGGTGTTTTAACTTCATATCTCACCTATCAATGAAGGGTGTGTGGAACGAGAGACCCTGTTTGGACCGGCAGCGGCCTACCCAGCGGTGTGCTGACAAAGCTAGCACGGCGGAAAAAAATTGTATAGTAATCATCTGCCGTACAGCAGCACGAGTCACAAGAGCAGCTCTAGCACCTAGCTATAGCTGGCCTAAGCGGTACCGTCCTCGTCGTCCGGGTCAACGTCGTCGTCGTCATCCACCATATCTAATATCTGTTCCCACCACACTGTCCACCTCTTTCCGGGCGTCCTCGCTGACTGGGAGTCGAAGGCTGCTTAGTGTGATATAAGGATAAGAATGGAATCGCTAATTTGGGTGTTAATCGCACTTCTATCCGTTCTCTTGGCCTTTACGCTTGCCTTTTCTTCCGCGACCTTATTGGCGGGTAAGGCGCTTGTGCTGCCGTCTGACCTTGATTCAGAGGAGTCTGCAGAGGGTGTGAATCAGCTGATGCACACGGGGTTCCAGGACGCGATTACTCCTCCTTGGTCCACCAGCTTGGCATTGATAGTCTACATCTCCATTATCGCTTCAGAGGTGTTTGCGTGGTTGGTGCTGGGTTGGCGCATGGGGTTGCTCAGCATCGGGATTTTGATTGTCTCCAGCGTGATACTGAAGCGCCTGTTTGACAAGGTCGCGCAAGGATTCTTCTTCTCAAGCATGTTCAAGTCAATGGTCGGGCGAAGCGAGCGATGGGTGTTGGCTGGGCACCAAACCAGAGCTGACGCCATGAATAACCTGTTAGATAGAATCGAACAGATGATGTATCAAGACGGCGCTCCCACAGATCAGACTGAGTAGGTTTTCGGGCGCGGCTTGTTGCATTTGGTTGGGGTGTATTGGACGAGACTTGGGCTAGTTGCAGAGCATTGGAAAGCCGTCAGCCCTATCGGGTTGGGGGCTTTGTGCTAGGCCACGATTATCGGCATACCAATCGTTTAGCAGACCGTTATCTGGTTGGAGCGGGAGACCGGATTCGAACCGGCGACAGCCTGCTTGGAAGGCAGGGACTCTACCGCTGAGCTACTCCCGCGCCCAGTATTCTATTATAGCCTGAGACGCGGTTTCCGGCGCGCTGCCTTTAAGGTGTGATTATTATGAACAAGCTCGGTACGCCCATCATCGAATGGTTTGTGCCTGCTCGTCAGATTGGCAAGCACGTACTCCTCTATCAAGAGGTCACCTCTACCATGGACGCGGCGTGGGATGCTCTGGAACAGGGTTCACCTGACGGGATGGCAATCGCCGCCCTTGAGCAGTCGAAGGGCAGGGGGCGCTTCGATAGAGCGTGGGTGTCGGAGCCGGGTGACGCTCTCATGCTGTCTGTGTTGCTTTACCCAGACGCTGCTAGCGCGCAAAAGCTGTCCATGATTGCCGGCGTGGCCGTGGTAAAGGCAGTCCGTGATTTAACCGACGCAGAGTGCGCCATCAAATGGCCCAATGATGTCCGGATAGACGGTAAGAAGGTGTGCGGCATCCTTACTGAGGTCCGCGCAAGCACCTCTGGTGAAATAAAGGCTGTGGTAGGCATGGGCCTCAACCTGGACTTGGATATAGAGCATCACCCGGAGCTACGTGACTCGGCCACCAGCCTGCTGGCGGAGACAGGACAACGAATCACTGTTACTGAGGCGGCCCACGCCGTGATGCAGGCGTTTGATGAGACGTACACCCACACCGTGGCGGGAGATGACGTGGTCGCGGAGTGGCGCGGTCTGCTGGACACCCTGGGCCGCCGGATTACCGTACGCTTGGCTGATGGCGAGGCGACTGGCATTGCTGAGGACGTAACGGACGCTGGCAGCCTGCTGCTGCGACAGGATGATGGGACAACGTTGGAGTTGACGGCCGGAGAGGTCACTCTCCAAACGTAACGCTAGCTGTACGCATTCACGGCTCTCGGCTACAATATTAGGCAGCGGCCTTACGCACGACATATTATGGATATTATTCAACGACTCAGCGGTACAACTGACCTGGGCCCCAGCGACTGGAAGCGGGTTCTCACCGTACAAGCACAGCTACGGACCTCTCCAAGCGAGGGTACCAGATTATAGCCACACCCATGCTGGAGCAGACTGAACTGTTCCTGCGGAAGTCCGGTGGCGAGCTTGCCGCAAAGATGTACACCTTTACCGACCCCAGCGGACGGCGCGTGAGCCTCCGCCCTGAGTTCACGTCGTCAGTGGTGAGGGCATACGTTGAGGGGTCGCTGCGAGGCAGGCTTCCGCTGCGGTGGCAATATTCCGGCACAGTCTTCCGCTATGAGCCTGATCAGGAGAGCACACGGGAGTATTCCCAATTAGGGGTGGAAATTATTGGCGCAGGCAGCCCTGAGGCTGACGCGGAGGTTATTGCGCTGGCCGCCCACGGGCTGACAAGCCTTGGCGTGAGCGGACACCGTTTGCGGATTGGCCACATGGCCGTGATCAACGGCGTCTTTGAAGCGCTCGGGCTGTCAGAGCGCGCACGCGTGTTTGTCCTATCGAACCTTGGCGAACTTGCCCAGGGAGCAGAGGGGCTGGAGCGAGTACGCCAGCGCGCAACGGGCCTTGGATTGTTGAACAGTCGCGCACCCAAGGAATTGACAGGGTTGGTCAAGCGGCTTGGGGTCGAAGATGCCCAGGAGATGATTGAAGGTTTCTTGGCTGACGCGGTGACAGGTCCAACCGGCCAACGGACGCCTGAAGAGGTCATGTCCCGGTACCTACGGAAGCTCCAAGAGCAGGAGGACC
>JAQBVZ010000146.1 GCA_027625205.1 Chloroflexota bacterium | reverse complement strand
CATGCGCTTCAATGCGGCCTGCCACCATGCGAATGATGGCTGAACTTGAGAGCATTCCGGTCTTGACCGCGTCCACGCCAAGGTCAGAGACAACGGCGTCCACCTGCTTGCCCACCATCTCAGGACTCAACTCCTCTATCCCTGTCACCCCAAGGGTGTTCTGGGCCGTGACGGCAGTAAGGGCAGAGGCCCCATATACCTGAAAGGCAGCGAAGGTCTTCAAGTCAGCCTGGATTCCAGCGCCTGCTCCAGAGTCAGACCCCGCTATGGTCAAAGCAATAGGCACCCTCCTCATGCGGACTCTCCTTTATAGGGATTACAGCGGCGCTGGTCTACCCATCCAATAGTTGTACGCGACTGGCCAGTTCATCGAAATCGTAGCCTTCAGATGTCGTCGAGCGGCGGGCAAAGAGGGCCAAGATGATGGTCGCTGTTGTAGAGACCACCACGGCTACGAGAAAGCTTGCCAACGTGTTGCCAGAGGCCAGTATGTGCCACACGTCGGTTAGCCCTTGAAACGACCACCAGCCAGCGAGGCTTTTGGTGGGGAAGAATAGCGCGCCAGCCGCCATGCCGAGCACTGAACTCACCACAGCCATGGCGCCCGTGAACCGGCGGACGTACAGCCCAAGGAACACCGGCACCACAGCGGCCGCGCATACAAGGTCTGCTATGAGGAACAGATATAAGACGCTATCAAAGAGGAATCCAATGACCATGGCTGGAATGATGAAGGCCGTTGTGATGAGCCGTGATGAGGTCAGAAGGCGTCGGCCCTTCAGCTCCGGGCGCATTCGAGGTAGGTCACTGGTGAAGATGCTGGCTATGCCGTTAAGGAGCGTGTCCATACTGCTCATGACCAGTACCAGCGCCAGTACCATCAACGCCAAAACTACTGACCCAGGGAGGACTTCCAGCGCCAGCTTGAATAGGGCAATAGGGTCAAACGCCCCGGATACACCCTGTCCAATGGCCCAGAGCCCAAACATGCCTCCAATGATGATGAGAGGGATGACCAGTAACCCACCTACCAGGAACCCGTTGCGGATGTCAGCATCTGACTTGGCGGCGTAGACGCGCTGCCAGAAGCCCTGATGAAAGAGATTGGCCGCCAGGATGGCGATGATGAGGGAAATGCCTAACTCGACGCCAGGTTGGTACGTGAGGGAGAGGAGGTTAGGGTCCGCAGCACGCACGGCGTCGAATGCATCCCCCCACCCCCCAAGCTCTGCCAACGTTACCGCCAGCACGACGATGATTAAAGGGAAGATGAGGAGAAACTGGATGTTGTCTGTGAAAATGGAAGCACGCAGGCCGCCATACACGGTGTAAGCCAGGGTGGAGCCGCCCACTAAGATGAGCGTAAGCATGAGCGGCGTGTCCGTTATTGCCCTGACCGCCCTGGCAATGGCCCCCATCTCAGCGGCCAAAAAGACAAACATATAGAAGACCATGATGGCCAGGACCATGGTGTAAGCGACTTTGCCGTAGCGGAACCATACAAATTCACTCAGAGAGTGGCCCTGGGGCATAAGCCTGCGCATGCGCGGACCCAGGACTGCAAATGCAAAAATGGGGGCCGCCTGCCCCACTGCGTAACCAACGACGGCTATCAATCCTGCCCACGTTGCTGCTTCAGCCGGACTGAAAAGGATCCACGCGCCCATGATGGAGGCAACAATGGTGGCAGTGGAGGTGATGCTGCCGGTGCTGCCCCGAGCCGTGATGTACTCCTCCACGGTGGGCTGATGGCGGCGGGTGTAGGCAATGCCCAACGCTGAGAACCAAAGCATGGTCACTATGGCTATCAGAAGCCCCCAAGATTCAAGAGACATACGAAACCTCCCTTAACAAAGCAATGGGCCGCTCACCCAGTCTGGGAGCGGCCCATTGCATGCATGTAGATGCATGTCATACGCTTCCTCCGCTGGCATTACCCAGGTCAGGTTATAAGGGTCGCCTTCACGGTGAAGGCCTCTCAGCCGGGCATATCCCGGCTCCCCTGCTCGGTCTGTGTTAAGGTGAACGGCATCGGCATGATAGGTGGGGGTTGGATGACTGTCAAGCAACTCCATAGCGCTTGGGCGCCTTTCCCATGACGAGCAATAGATAGGCTCAAGGTGTGAAAAAGATGGGAACGGCGTTGTTATCTTGGGAATGTTAGGAAAATGTTCCAAATAGCTATGTACAAACTGTTGCAGGATGGCTATAATACCGCCCGCTAATGTGCCCAATTTGACGGCGCGTCGCAAGGTGATTTGCGTTTAGGCGCTTCTGCTGAATTAGGAAAGTAGAAGCGTTTTTAGCGCGGAGCCTTGTGCATGAGATTTCAGCGCAAGATAACAGGAGACAGGAATGTTCTCTCGGCGAACACTTACAGTTGGTTTGATCCTCGGTCTCATGGTGGCGATGCTCGCCTCCCTCAGTGTTAGCGCCCAAGAAGAGCCGGTCACGCTGAGTGGCTCGGCGAGCTTCAGGGACGCAGATGCATTGAGTGATAGCTTGGTCATAGACCTTGGGGGCGTAGTTGCCCCAGCGGTCGGGACAAAGTATGAAGGTTGGTTGAAAGACGCTGCCGGTAACGTCGTCAGCACAGGAATCCTTCCCGTGAGCGGGACAGGAGCCATCAAGGTGACGTACGTCGACCCTGATGGCGCTAACCTGCTGGCCACGTACCAGGTATTCCTCATCACATCGGAGCCCGATCCTGACCCCAACCCTGCACCGTCTGGGGTGGCGGTTTACTCCGATGCTGTAGAGACTGGCGCCTTCACGCACGTTGGGCATCTGGTGGTGGCCTTTGGCCCCAACCCCGACGGCAAGGGCATTGCGACTGGCCTCCGGGAGCAAACAAGCGTAGCCAAGCGCCACGCTGAACTGGCCAAGAGTTCAAGCACTTTGGCTGCCAAGCAGACTCACGCACAGCACGTTATCAACATCATTGAAGGCACAACCGGCGCCAACTACGACGCTGGTCCCGGTGACCCTGGAGACGGTAAGGGCATTGTGAATTACGCGGCTGATGCCGCCGCTCATGCAGCCCTTGCAAAGGGAGCCGCGCCTGACAACGAGACTGTTGTGGCGCACGCTGACGTGGTCATTGCTTCCGCTAGTAACCTCACCGCTTGGGCGGAAGGTGTTCGCAACAATGCATTGCAGGTGTTGGCGGCCACTGAGGACAACATCGTCGTCGAAATCAGCTTGAACAACATGGTTGCAACTGTGACTAGGGTGTTACAAGGCCGAGACGTGGATGGCGATGGTAGGGTAAGGCCCTTTGACATCATCACTGATGGCGCTGTGACGGCTACCGCTGACGAAGGTGGTGCCGAGTTGGCATACACCTCCAGCCAGGACATGGCACAGTTTGTCCCGCTAGCGGGCGACGTTGGCACCCCCGGCGTTGGTGACGCACTGGTACCCCCGGTCATCCTGGGTGTCCTACTTGCCGGTATGGCCCTTGTGGCCAGCGGTGGGCTTCTGATTCGCCGCCGGCGTGAAGAGGCAGTTGTCTAGTTAGCCAAAACGAGTAAACGTTAAGAGGCCCCGCTTCAAAAGCGGGGCCTCT
>JAQBVZ010000145.1 GCA_027625205.1 Chloroflexota bacterium | reverse complement strand
ATAACCGCAGACATTGCCGGTGTCCCCACCGGAATTGCCCCTTCACCCCCGTTCCCGCCAAACACACCCATGTACGCGGTGACGGACACTGGTGAATGGCAGGTCACATCCGGCATGCTATCCGCCAACGGCACGTTCAGGGTGGACCTAGCAGGCGTGGTGGGCGCACCGGCAGCGCAGGGCGGACTTGCCACGGAGAGCCTGGGGGTCATGGAAGGCGTTATCACGGGACCCAACTGACGCGTCACAGGCCTATCCGTCCCTTATTCCGCATTAAAACCGTATGCTCTACCGGCTCGTATGTCGGGTTGAGTCAGTACGTCCGCGCGACATATATCGCTATCAACTTGCCCGGAGGCAGTCCCCATGACAGGCAAACGTATCGTTGGTGCCATCCTTGGTATCGTAGTAGTCATGGTGCTGGCCGCTTGCACTGGCGACCCAACGGCCACTCCTACCGCAACGCCCACCGCGACGGCTACGCCTCAACCAACAGCCACAGCCACCAACCCACCGCAACCAACAGCCACAGCCACCAACGCACCCCAACCAACGCCAAGCGCAACGCCTACGTCCGGGCCAACCCCCACCCCAACAGCAACGGCTGTTCCCACAGCAACGGCCACTCCAACGGTACCGCCAACCTTCACACCCACGCCTTTACCCGGCGAACCACAAATAATCGTGCTAGGGCCAAGCAAGGACAACACGCTCTATGAGAGCAGCGCGGGCAACATCAGCAACGGGTCGGGTCAATACATCTTTGTGGGAAACACCAATGCAAACAATGCACGCAGGGGCGTCATTTCATTTGATGTCGCCAGCATCGTTCCCGCTGGAGCCACCATCATCAGCGCAGAGCTCACCCTCAATATGTCACGGTCAACAAGCCCAACATCTGCCATTGAACTCCATGCCCTCATAGCTGATTGGGGTGAGGGGGCATCTGACGCCACGTCCAATGAAGGCAACGGCACCGCCCCCGCCCTTGGAGACGCGACCTGGGTACACCGCATGTTCAGTTCCGTGCTTTGGCAGACTGCAGGCGGAGATTTCTCTCCTCTTGTTAGCGCCGTGGTTTCCGTGGGCGGCAGCAGCCGTTATACCTGGAACTCCACCAGTGAGATGGTAGCGGACATCCAAGGATGGGTTGATGACCCGTCCACCAACTTCGGTTGGCTGCTCTTTGGCAATGAAACCACATCACGAACAGCCAAGCGGTTCGACAGCAAGGAGAACCCTACTGCGGGCAACCGCCCCACGCTGACTATCACCTATGAGCTGCCCGCCGGAAGCTAGGCCCAACAGACGAGTCAAAGCAAGAAAAGCCCCGCCAAAACGGCGGGGCTTTTTAATGTGGGACTGCGTTTCTAATGGCTCCCGTCAGTGAACTGCGGCGCCAGCGGGCCGTTTGGTGCTCTCCACAGCAAACCTCGCAAACAGCAGAGTCACCACCAGCGCAAGGCCCACGTTGAAGTGGAGCCCTGAAGAACTTGGATTACCACTGATTCAGGGTTAGACTAGGGCGCGCCTGGTCAGACGTCCTAATGCCAACTACACAGGGGAGAACAGCGTGGGAGCGTACCTGCGAGATAAGGTGGCAATAATCACCGGCAGCGGCCGGGGCATCGGCAGAGCGGAGGCGCTGGCCTTTGCAGCGGAGGGCGCAAAGGTGGTTGTCAACGACGTTGGCGTGGAGTCCGACGGCACTGGTGGCTCCCGCTCACCTGCTGACGACGTTGTCGCGGAGATTAAGGCCCTCGGTGGCGAGGCGGTGGCCAGCTACGACTCAGTCGCTGAGTATGACGCGGCAGGCAAGATTATAGCCACTGCACTTGACGCCTTTGGTCGGTTGGACATCCTTGTGAACAACGCGGCCATTTTCAGCGACGTCCTTTTCACTGACCTGACTGAGGCCGAGTGGGACAGGATGATTGCCGTGGACCTGAAGGGGGTCTTCAACACCTGCAAGCATGCCGTCCCCGTGATGATTGAACAGGGGTACGGGCGCATCATAAACACGGCCTCCAGCCAGTGGCGCAACCCAGAAGGCAGGGCGGCCTACGCTGCGGCCAAGGGGGGCGTCGTCAGCCTCACCTGGGACCTCGCGTGGGAACTGCGGAACCATGGCATCACCGTCAACGCCGTCGCGCCCATGGCAGCGACCCGGGGTTGGCTTCAGCTGGACTCGTACTACGAGAACGTGGCCGCAGCGGGCCTGGAGTTGAAAAAGCCTGCGTATGAAACGGCCCGTCCCTCCGCTGAATACGTGCCTCCCATGGTGGTATATCTGGCCTCTGACCTGGCCTCCAACGTCAACGGCCGTGTGTTCCGCATAGGCTCAGGGAAAGTAGGCATCTACTCACACCCAACGGAGGTCACGTCCGTATTCAAGGACCACGAGCAGAAGGGTCCCTGGACATTGGAGGAGTTGGAGCACATCTTGCCGGGCACCGTGCTTTCCGGCGAGACCAAGGCGCCCCACATCCCTTGAGCGTCAACAACCCAGCCTCGCGGCGGGCCATGCTCTTTCAGATGGCGCCCATCATCGCCATCTTCTTCCTGTGGGGGCTGGGCACCGGCGCTCAACAGCTTGCCAGGCCACTTTTTGCCTTCTCCTTTGGCGTTCCCATCTTCCTGGTCACGCTGATTGAGTCCTACAACGCCCTGGCACGCATCATATCGGCGCCCACCACCGGCTTTCTGACTGACCGTTTTGGCCGCAAGCCGCTGGTCATCTCAGGGGTTGCCATCAGGGGCACGACGACTTTCATTGAATTTTTCGTCACCAGTTACACGCAGTTCCTCATCCTGGAGTTCATTGGCGCGTTGGGCGTGGCCATGGGGGCCACCAGCTCCCAAATCCTTCTGGCGGACGTGGCAGGGGAGCGCAACAGGGGGCGCATGGTGGCCCTGCGAACCATCTCCTCACGAGCTGGAATGGCCTTGGGGCCGGTGGTGGGCGGGATGATTGCCGCTGCTTACAGCCTGCGGGCCGCCATCCTGTTCAACGGCTTCACCAAGATTGCCGTCGTGATCATTGCCATCTTTCTGATACGAGAGACGCGTCCAGAGGCCACAGGGCCCGGAGCAAATGGGCAACTGGCCAAATCACCACCCTTGGACTACAGACTCTTCCTGACCAGGACATTCATAGCGCTGGCCATCGCCACGCTGGCCTTCAGCATGATGACTGAAGGGATATACAAATCCCTGATGCCGCTCTACGCCCAGGAGGACCTCCAGCTAAGCGTGTCAGATATTGGCAGGCTGATAGGGATTGGCGGACTGCTGGCCATTGCCACCTCATTACCCAACGGGCTGATGATGGACAGAGTCGGAAGAAAAGTGGCCCTGGTGCCTGGACTTGCTCTGCTCGGTGTCGCTTCGTACCTTGTGGGCATCAGCGGCAGCTTCCAGGCGCTGATTGTAGTGGCAATTGTCTACGGCATTGCTGAAAGCATGACGCGGGACAGCACACAAGTCTTTGCCATAGACATGGCCCCTCCTGACCGGCGGGGCTCCTTCCTGGTCGTGTGGTTCCTCTTCACCCACGCGGGAGGCTTCATCGTGCCATTGG
>JAQBVZ010000144.1 GCA_027625205.1 Chloroflexota bacterium | reverse complement strand
CCCCGCCAATGGTCCAAAGTTCGCTGGAAGCACCGTTGGTTTGGGCCACATCAATGGCATTGCCCATGAGGCGTGGGACGGCCACTTGGAAGAGGGTGGAGAGAGTCAGTGATATGTACGCCGCCACCATGAGGATGCGGTACCGGAATGCGTACGCAGCTAATCGAAATAAGACCGACATATAAGGGTTGCCTCAGTCCAGTAAAGAGGGTTTAGATACAATGTGGTTTGCAGAAAACAAACGCGCAACTCACGTATTATACGCCTCTTCCGCGATGCAGTCACGAACAACAGTGGCGATTTATGGCAGACTCCGGCTTCGTATGACTGAACGCGGCACTGCCCAAATCCTTGTCTGCTGTCCTGAATGACAGCGCAAGTACTTTTTTAGCATCGTAGGCGCATGCTAGACTGTTGGTCCCTTTTGGAGGTTAGCGGACTTGAAGGGCCAGGCAATATCACCGTACAGACTCCGGCGCATGGAGCCGGAGGACATAGATCAGGTGGGGTTGATCGAGCGCGAGGCGTTCCCCACGCTGTGGCCGCACACCTCCTACCGGCGTGAGTTGAAGAACCAGCTGGCCATGTATCTGGTCTGCGTGCAGACTGGTGAATATGAACCCCAGCCTCCCAAAGTGGTGGTCAGCGGCGGACTTGTGCAGCGACTGCTCGTTTGGCTGGGACTCTCCAAGCCTACTGTCACACCTTCAGCACCACGCGAGCGCATCACGGGGTTCATTGGTATCTGGAAACTGGCGGACGAAGCTCACGTAGTGGCGGTTGCCGTGCAAGAGTCAGAACGCCGTAAAGGTCTGGGTGAATTGTTGCTACTGGGCGGGATTGAGATGGCTATAGAAGCAAGGATGCACGCCGTTACCCTGGAGGCCCGCGTTTCCAATTGGACTGCCCAAGCACTCTACGATAAGTACGGGTTCCGTCATATGGGGGTCCGCAAGGCGTACTACTCGGACAACCGGGAGGACGCCACCATCATGACTACGTCAGCCCTTACATCAGAGGAATACCGTGCGCTTCTGGACCGCCTACGGGAGCAATTTGAAGAGCGTTACGGTGAAGCGGAGCGCGTCTACTCCTAGGGGCTTTCTAAGTTAGCCGCTGTTGATGGCCAACACGCCCCATCCCATCGCGTGCTCAACCCGTATGACCAGCACAAGCCGTTCCTCTATGGGGTCTATGGTCCCAAACTGCGGGTAGCGCTCCCGTAACAAGCGGGTGGCCTTCTCGTGCTCAGGGCCGCTCTCCAAAAGCTCCGCCCTTCCCCTGATAAGAACGTAGCCTATACGCTTCCAATCCTCTTCATAGTGGTCAGCTACCATCGCCGCCTGAGGATTTTCCCGGACGTTGCGCGCCCGCTTGTTGCTGTCGCTGGTGGCGATGTAACAGTTGTCACCGGCAATCGCAAAGCAGATGGGCACTATGTAGGACATGCCATTGGCGTCGGCAGTGGCCAGGTTGGCCACGAACCGAGTCGACAGGAAATCGCGATGCTCGGTGCTCATGGTATTCATAGGTGCAGCAGCTTAGCATGGGTTATGTCGCATAAAAAGCGGCTGTCAGGGAGGACGCTACGCTGGTACAATCCATACCGTTATGACCCGTTTATTAGTTGTCCGCCATGGCCGTACGGATTGGAACGCCCAGGGAAGAGTCCAGGGCGGCGGAAGCCTGGATGAAGTGGGCCAGGAGCAGGTGGATGCACTCATGGAGCGCCTCCGTCATGAGCGTATTGACGGTGCATATTGCAGCCCCGTTCTACGCACCCGACAGACGGCCTATGCAGTGTTGGCTCCCCACGGAATGACGGTCCAGGAGAGCAAAAACCTCATGGACTTGGACTATGGCACTTATAGCGGAGCCCACTTGGAGGAGGCCCGCAAGGCAGCGCCTTCACTCTGGGAGATGTGGGACCGAGCCCCCAACACCGTTCATTTCCCCAGCGGGGATGGACTGGCAGACCTGCGGCGCCGTTTAGGCCGGTTCCTGGCAGAGGTGGTTGCCAAGTACAAAGACGGCACCGTGCTCGTGGCCACACATGATTCCCCCGTGCGCGTACTCTCCTGCATGGCCATGGGGCTTGATGACTCTTACCATCACCTTTCAAAGATTTCACTGGCAAGCCTGACCATCCTAGACGTTGGGGAGTCAGCCGTGACCATGGTGCTCCATAACGACTCCACTCACTTGAGTGACATCCGTGACGCTGAAACCAAAACCGAAGAAGAGCAGCCGCAAAAAGGCAAGTCCTAGCCTTCGCTTCCCCAAAGGGATGAGGCCTTTCATCTCTGACGAGGTCTATCACCTGCTGGCTGAAGAATACGGCCCCGCACCGTGGGCGCCCCGTCATGACGGGGTGTCAGAACTGGTTGCATGCATCCTCTCCCAGCACACGTCAGACCTGAACTCAGAGAAGGCGTTTGAGACACTGGTGCGCCGCTACCCCACGTGGCAAGCCGTTATCGACGCGCCTACCCCTGAAGTCGTCGATACCATCCGCAACGGCGGCTTGGCCCAGCAAAAGGGGCCTCGCATTCAGGAGGTGCTCCACCGCGTTCTGGACCTCCGTGGCGAATTTGACCTGGACTTCCTGAAACGCCTGCCTCTGGATGAGGCTAAGGCCTGGCTGAAACAGTTGCCTGGTGTGGGCCCCAAGACCGCGGCCATTGTGCTGTGCTTTGCCATGGGTATGCCTGCAATGCCAGTGGACACGCACATTTATCGGGTGAGCAGGCGGTTGGGACTCATAGGCCCCAAAGTCACGGCTGACCAGGCACATGACTTGCTGGAGCCATCGGTATCACCAGCGCAGGTGTTCCCCTTCCACGTCTACCTCATCAACCATGGACGGCGGGTCTGCAAAATGCCCAAGCCTTTATGTGGCAGGTGCGTCCTGGCCCATCGGTGTCCATCACGATTGGAAGAGCCTGCGATAGGGTGACACCTGGATTTCCTTAGGAGGTATGCGTGCCGTATCCACTGTGCTTGCACCCAATAGCGTCCGTCCGCCTTTGTTGATGATCCACGGCGCGGCCAACTCCGCCTTGGTCTGGACGCACTGGCAGCGAGAGCTTGCCGCGCTTGACTGGAGCTCTCATGCCATCGATCTCCGTGGCCCTGGCGCCCAGCACGCCGTCGCAAGAAATAGATGCAAGTGTTGCGTTGCGGGAGGGTGACTTTGGCCCTGAGGAGTATGGTATTACGAGCCGTGACCCGGACCGCCAGCCGGACATGCCTGGCCTTGATAAGGCGGAGCGAGCGCTGGCGCTGGAATCCCTCAGTCGTGAATCACGATTCGCCAGAGATGAGCGCAGGGCGGGCATAGTGGTGGAATCATTGCCGTGTTCATTACTCATCCTCACTGGTACGCTTGATACCCAATGGCCTCGGGAAAAGTACGACGGCCTATGGCTTGATGCTGAGCACCACAGCGTGGATGGTGCAAGCCATTGGGGCTGGTTTTGAATGGAAGGTCGGTTGCTGAAGCTGCCCCGGTGGTCAGCCGGTGGCTAGAAAGGCAGGAGACTAGCGTCTCCTAATAGCGCTGACTGATTTGACCAGGGCCGCACAATGGGGTTGGCAACATGTTGA
>JAQBVZ010000143.1 GCA_027625205.1 Chloroflexota bacterium | reverse complement strand
GGGCGATGGTAACTCGAAAGCCCATATTTAGCACGACCTAGGCTGTATACCATTGCTAATTTCGACGTACTTGCCTCAGCAGCACCTAGCTAGGCGCTAAACCCCCATGGGTTGGGGTTCACTGACCGGGACGCTGGGGTTGGCGCAGCAACCTCACCAGGGGCCAGGAACGCCTTGACCTTGGCCGTTGCATTCGTGGCACGAGCGTCCACCAGCTTGGGGACTATCCTGGCTGGATTGTTATGGAAGATGTCCATTTTGTCCTGTTCAGTCAGGAAGCTGAGCGTCGGGTGCTCAGCAATCATCGGCACCATGTCGTCAGCAGTCCGGTTCGTGCCTGGACGGTTGTTCATCCCTCCGCCAGGTGCCTCCACGCCAAAGAGCATCTGGGAAACGCCGCGTTGCTTGATTGCCGTGGCAAGGAAGTCGAGGTCATAGGAGCAGGTGTCATAGAACAGGTTTGCGGAGTTGTCACGGTCACGGGCAAGCCAGGCGTAGTCGCCTATGTGACGGTCCAGCGCGCCGCCACAGTGACAGACAATGACCTTCAACCCAGGGAAGCGTTCAAACTGGTCGTTCATCCTGAGAGTGGCCAGCGCCATGTACTGCTCGGTGAGGAACGTCATCTGGTAGTACTGCAACGGCAGCGACCGGTAACGAGGGTCAAGTCCATCCGTACCGTGGATGATGATGGGAACGTCTAGCTCCTGGCATTTTTCGTAGAGGGGGTACCAGTACGGGTCACTCATGGCGGGTGAGTCACGACGGCCTGTGATGTCGGGTGAAACGCAGGCCGCCACAAACGCGTACTGGTCCACGCATCGCTCCAACTCTTCCAAGCAGTGCGTCGTGTCCTTCTCATTCGGGTCTTGCGGCATATAGCAGCTTCCCACAAACCGGTCAGGCTGGGCCTGCGCTATCTTGAAGATCATGTCGTTGATATAGGGCACCCAGGCCTTGAACAGGTAGGGCTCCATCCAGCCGAATACCCTGAGGGGGTGCGGGCTGAGTATTTGTGTGTCGATGTTCCGCTCGTCCAAGTACGCCGCGTGGCTTGCAGAGGTTGACTGGAAGTCTTCGTCTCTCATCCCTACGACGCTGGAATGCTTGCCAGGGCCAATGGGGCTCTCCAGCGCGTAGCGGGAGTGCATGAGGTCATTGAAGAACAGATAGCTGGGCCGCATGGGCCGCACATGGCTGTGGACGTCCAAGACTTTGGTGCCGTTGTACACGTAATTCTCCTAATTTGAGGGCCGACATGGCTCAACCAGCCAGAGCCTGGGCATGATACCGCGTTGGATGGCGAGTGCAAGCCCAGGCTGGACACGCGGCGGTCATACGCCGATACTACGGCCCGCTAGAACATGACAACACTCAAGGAGGAGTCCCATGGCAGACGTTGAACGATTGAACCCACCCACACTGAGCGACCCCGGAGGGCGCTACACCAGCGTGGTCAAGCGCGGGAACATGGTCTTCATTGCGGGCCAGACCGCGATGGACAAGGATGGCAACCTCGTGGGCGAGGGCGACCCCCTGGCTCAGGCACGGCAGGTCTACGCCAACATTGACGCCGCTATCAAGTCTGTTGGCGGCACGAAGGACGACATCCTGAAGACGACCACGTACGTCCTTAACCGTGACTACGTCCTGGCCACCAGGCCCGCCCGCAACGAGTTCTTTGGCGACAACCGGCCCACCAGCACCATGCTCATCATTCAGGGCCTCGCCGACCCTCGCTACCTCATTGAGGTGGAGTGTGAGGCTGTCCTCAGCTAGCCCCTATCGCGCCAGGCTCCACAGCACCGTTAGCGCCGCGGTCAGCAGCACGGCCACTATAGCCACACCCGTGGGTATGCGGCGTCCCCATGTCGCCAACCCATCCGGCAACGCGATAACACGCTCTGCGGCCACCACCACACCGTTGGCGGCCTGCCCACCCAGCTCAAACGCCTTGACCAATGGGGTGAGCAGCAATGCCTCAAGGGGCCGTCGCGCCTTGCGGTAGAACCAGTCCGTGTCCAGGGTAATCGCAGCCTCACCCTTGAGCTGGCCCAGGACAAGCCAGAAACCTACGGCCGTGAACCCCAGCAGCGCCAGACTAGTGATGACATGGTCTGCCGTGTAGGGCTGGTACGCCACAGGAAACGGCAGGAGGTCATACAACACGCCCGGGTACACCCCTATGCCAATGCATAGTGCAACAGCCATGCCCATGGCCGCGTACATTCCCGGCGGGACCTTCTGCAACGGCAGCTCCCGCTTGGGGCCAAACCACGTGAAGTACGGCAGCTTCAGGCCCGTATGGAGGAACGTCCCCACGGAGGCGCCGTAAAGCAGAAAGACAGCCCACGTGATATGGCTCTGCTCCGCTGCGTAAATGACGAGTGACTTGGTGGTGAACCCGCTGAACAGCGGGAAGGCGGATATGGAAAAAGCGCCAATCATATAGAGGACAACCACCACCGGCATGAGGTGCGCAATCCCGCCCAGGTCTGTCAGCCGCCGACGTCCGGTGGCATGGATGGCCGCGCCCGCGCCCATGAACAACAGGCCCTTGTACAGCACGTGGGCAAAGGCATGCGCCGCGGCCCCGTTGATTGCCATCTCCGTGCCGATGCCTACCGCCGCGACCATGTAGCCCACCTGGCTGATGATGTGGTAGGACAGTAAACGCCGGACGTCGTTCTCCAGCACCGCATATACCACCCCGTAGAGAGCCATGATGACCCCGGCGAACAATAGAACATCCCAACCGCCGAACCCTCTGGCCAATACGTAAACCGCCGTTTTGGTGGTGAAGGCGCTCAGAAACACCGCGCCCGTGACACTCGCCTCCGGGTACGCGTCGGAAAGCCAGGCATGCAATGGTGGAATGGCAGCGTTTACGGCAAAGCCAAGGAGCACCAGCCATGCTGCGGGGCCGCCATCGAACGCATTGAACGCCAATGACCCCGTGTCCGCGACATGCCAGATGACGCCGGCCAGCAATGTGCTCCCGCCCGCCAGATGCACGAACGCGTAGCGGACTGCTGCTCGACGCGACCGCTCTCTACCGCCCACCAGAATGACGTAGGCGGAGAAGACCGCCATGAGCTCCAAGAAGAGCACCACCGTAAGGAGGTCGCCGGCAAAGACGACACCCAGGGCGCTGCCGCCGTAGAGCAACGAGGCCACCTGCTCGCCGCGGCTGCGCATATGCAGCGCGTAAACCCCGCCAATGAAGGCCGTGATGGCAAAAGCGTAGCCAAACACCAGGCTGAGCTTGTCCACACGTAGAGGTGTGAGCGTCATGCCCAGCCACTCGGTCTCTAGCGTGGCATCCGCATCCAGCAGCCAGAAGAGGTGAACGATTGCCACGCCCCCCGCGACAACAGTGACCCACGGACGTATGCGCCCCGGCAGCGCCACAGCGACGACGGCCCCGGCCAGAAGCACCAGTGCGGGAGGGAAACTACCCATCGCTGTCACCTTCGTCGTAGAAGTCCTCTCGCCGGTGGAGCAACAGCCGCCCAAGCCACTTCGACGCGACGGCCAGCACCACGGTCCACACCAAGCCGAAAACGGCCCAGTATCCGGGGATGTCGCTGCCCCACACCTGAGCCTCGGCA
>JAQBVZ010000142.1 GCA_027625205.1 Chloroflexota bacterium | reverse complement strand
GCCTCTTACTTTGTTTGCTCAAACCCTATCCGCTGGTGGAAAGCTCAGACTTCTCACCCATGAGCTCTTGCCACTGTTCATCAGGCATGGCATCCCGAGCCGGTATTGGAGAGGCCGCCTGTACCGCAGCCCCTATGCTGGTGGCCCTGCGCGCGGGGCCCATGAACCCAGCATAGGAGACCATTTCCTTGTAGTAAGGGTTGCCGGGGGACCGGTCAACGCCTTTGTCGCTGAGAGCCACCGCCTCTTCAAGCGCCAGCTGCAAGTCCCTCACCAGCGTCCAGCTTGCTTTGAACAGCAGCTTACCGGTGTGGCTGATGACGTAGCTCATATTGGGCAGCCCGCTGTACTGCCGGTGCACGTCCCCGTCCAGCGGGTCCACCACTATGGTCCGGGGCGTCTTCCACTTCTCTAGGAGCTCATGCGCATGCTGGAACTTCTGCTCTATAGAGCGGTGGGCACGGTGGTCAGGGTCATCGTCTGGGTGCGCTTCACGTACGTACACAAATACAAAGTGGGCCTTGTCAGCAAACTCTCTGGCCATCTCATCCATAAACGGAAACTCCGCTTGGCAGGGCGGTCAGGTGATGGAGCCAAACTCCAGAAGCACTGGCTTCCCGCGCAGGTCAGACAGCCGCAACGTACCGCCGTTCAGGTCAGGCAGCGTAAAATCTGGCGCTCCCCGGCCAACCCTGTTGTTGTCCATGAAATGCCGCGCCTCCTTCACGGAGTAGGCAAAATCGTCATAGTTGTACTCTCGGCCCATGAATTCAGACATATTCCGTCTCCTAGACACACCGATGTAGGCGCTGTTCTATCTCAGGATACGGAGAGAGTCAAGAAAGGAGTGCTAGCCCTTCTGGTCCTCATCCACCACACCGGCCACCTGACGGCCCAGGCGTACGCTGTAGTTCGTACCTCTGAGTGGTGTTGGCCAGGTATAGACCGGATATGGGCGTCCGGACATCAGGTATCTGCGCCGAGTAGCCCTTGGTCACCACCGGCTGTGCTGCCGCTTCACGGTGATAGTGGTACTCCTCTACCCACGATACGTCGAACTCAGGGTTCACCTTCTTCAGGTGTGGGAGGTAGGCTTCAAAAAGCTCCTCACGCCCTTTGTGGAAGAGCGGGTCTTGGTCATCCAAGTAGTTTGCCAGGTACACAATGTGCTTACCTCCATAGTGTTCCGGAGGCATGAAGTTGGTGTGCTCAATGATGGCGAGAAACGGCAGGGAGCGGTCAGCTATGTTCATCCAGTAGACGGAGGACAGAGGTCTATCCATCAACAGGACCACAAGCACCGCAGCCAGATACGTTGCGCTGGAGAGTTTGGCAGTGTACTCCTCCGGGAGCGATGGGACCAGCTTGGGGAAGATGTATGACGGCACCGTGGCGATGACGGCATCATAGAGCCGCTGCTCAGGCTCACCGCCGTTGACGCGCACGGTAAGTCCGGTGGCCCTACCATCTTCAACCACCACTTGCTCCACGGCTGCACTGGTGTGCACCTGACCGCCCTTCTCCACCACATAGGCCGCTGCCGCCTGGAACACCTCATCAAAGCTCCCGACGGGGTAGCCGAGTTGTTCCTTGGCCATGCCTTTCAGGCCCTTGCCTCTGGACGTGGTACGAAGCGCGAACTTGTTCCACAGCCACGCCATGCTCACCTGGTCATAGAAGCGGCCAAATTTGCCTCGCAGCATTGGCTCAAACACGACGCGGTAACCCTTCTCACCCGCGCGACGCCGCATCCACTCAGCGGCGGTGGACTGCTCAAGGCTCTTCCATTCCTTCCGGCGCTGGAGGTAGAGCGTCACCAGGCCAACGCGGAACCGGTCAATCAACGAGAGAGGTTTGAACCGCAACAGGTCCATGGGGCTCATGAACGGCCACACTTTGCCGTCGTAGAAAAAGCCCACAGAGGAGTCAATCCACGTAAGGCGATGGCCCAGGCCCAACTCCTGCATGAGGTCAGCCATGGCCGTGTCACTACGGAAAAGGTGGTGGTAGCCTCGCTCCAGAGGCTGGCCACCCACCTCAAAGGTGGACGCCTGTCCTCCCAGGAACGGCGCTTGTTCAAAGACCTCTACCGTATGGCCGCGCAGGGTCAGCTCATAAGCTGCGCCCAGCCCAGCGGCGCCGCCGCCAATAATGCCAACGCGCATTACCGGTCCTCCGTGATAGAAGTGGCGTTTTGGGTGCCCGTCTCTTGAGCGTGGGTAAGCTGGCGCAACGATATGCTTTCGCGACTCAGGATGATAAGCCCCAAGACAATGACGGGCAGGAGCAGCGCTATGTGCAACACAATTGCATAGGCGGACGCTACACCCGCGTCAACGTCCAGAGAAAAGAGAGTTAGTACCGCGAAAAACTCGAATGGCCCCACGGAGCCCGGCGACGACGGCAGTGACGTTGCCAAGTTGGAGGCGGCCGTCACCAAGAACATGGCAACGGTCATCAGGAAGATGCTTTCAAAGTAGTCTTGGAGGCCAAACCCAAAGGCAATGATGTAATACATGGTTGCTTCAGCCAGCCAAACGGGCAACGACAGTGCAAAGATGGCCGCCAGCCGTTTGGGCTGATGCAGTCCGGTGAAGCCCACCAGGAACCGTGACGCCAGCCTACTGGCCGTCTCCCCAACAGACCTGGGTAGCCTGTCTGTCACTATGCTGAGCGCCCGTATGAACAGTCCGGGGAAGCGAGATGCCGTGATGACCATCCCCAGCACAATCACAAAAGGGGCTATCGCAGACACGCTGATCAACCAGATGGGTAACTGCGTTTCCTCACTGATCCTGTCCGTTAGACCGGCCACAGGCAGGAAGGCCGCTGCCACTGCAAAGAAGAGCAGCAGCGTCAGTCCGTCAAACAGCCGCTCAGTCAAGACGGTCGCTAAACCAGTGCTGGCCTGCACAGGCTCACGGCGCGCCAGGTAGTAGCTCCTAGCCAACTCTCCCAGACGCAAGGGCAAGATGTTGTTGGCCATGTAGCCCACAGCTACCACGGGATAGAGCCGCCGCGTGGGAATGACCTGAAACGGCCTAAGCAGGTAACGCCAACGGTAGGAGCGAAAATAAAGGGACACAAAGTAGACTGCTATGCCTGGTGCTACGTAGAGGTAGTTGGCATCGGCAAGGGCCGTCCCAATCCTGGAAGGCCCCACCCTCACAATCAAGAGGGCCAGGAACCCGGCAGTGATTAATACGCCTATCCAGAACCGGCGGTTCAGCAGCAATCCGTCCCCTTTGCGCTTATCCAATACCACGCTTCTAAATAGCGAGACCTATTTGGATACTCGTGGTGTAGTCACAAGTATAGAGGAAACCGCCAGGCTACGGGTCTGCGTTGGTTATCGGGTTTGAACCAGGGCAGCATATTGGTCAGCCACGTAAACAGAGCCCTCAGCCTTGTACATGCTGCTCTGCAGATCACGGGAGAAGAAGTAGTCAAACGCCCCGTTCCAGCCGCCCCTGTCAAAGGCCGCCTTGAGCACGCTCTTGGGCGTGGCCTCTTTATAGACGGTATTGGGGAACCACCACAGGTGATAGAGGTCAGACACCTTGGTGAATCCCTCCAGCCCCTCCCGGTTACGCCCTTCCACTGTCTTGCTCAGCATCACCACA
>JAQBVZ010000141.1 GCA_027625205.1 Chloroflexota bacterium | reverse complement strand
ATGACGGTGAAGGTGTTGCCGTAGAGATGCTGGAAGCCGTGACCAGCGACAATGACCCTACCAACGGATGCTCTAGCTTTTGCTTCGTCTTCAGTCAGTTCAGCAGCCGCGCTGACGGCATCCGTAGTAGCCATTCACATACCTCCATGGTGCAATGAGCTTATCTTCAGACGGTACGCTCGTCAACGAATGCGAGAATCAGGTTTCAGTGAGAGGGATGATATCCTGCGGGCATGGCTGCTATGACGCAGGAAACGCTCCAGACGGTGATTGCGGAGACCATTGCCGCCCACGGAGCAGAGGTGGAGCGCTGGCTGGTCAGGGAGCCCGGTGCGTGGGGCTTCCTGGCGGGCAAAGCCGTTATATCTATGCGCTTAAAGCTTGGCAGGCGGCTGGTCGACGAGGAACGGCGTACAATCTGGGCCACGCTGTGGGACTCGTTACAAGGCATAGCCGTAGGCCGTATCTAGGGCTCGTGATAGCCGAGAAGCATACACGTTGACTCTCCCACCCACCCGGCCAGACGGCTTACTTGGGTAGAGGAAAGAGGGACTACCCCTCTGCACTCCCGTGGATAGCTTCGGTGGATGAAGTGACTTACCCTAGCTTGAAGAGCACGGCTGCTGTCTTGTTCATGACCCAGTCCTTGACCTCCTGGTCTGCGAGGGCAGGGTGGTCCATAACTCCATACAGGGCGTTGTGATAACCCTCTCGTACGCTGACCGGTGGGTAGTCACTACCCCACATGACTCGCTGATGCCCGAAGGCTTCCAAAGCCATTTCCAAGTAGGGCGCGACGTCACCTATGTTAAAGCTTGGCTTGAGCACCGGCGGCCTGGGCGTGGTCTCTCCAAGTCCGCCTGTCTCCATGTAAACATTCGAATATTTGGCTAAAGTTAGAGTCTTTTTGTATTCAGCGTACGGCGGCTGACCGTTTTGACCGACCCCCGCCAAGTGTTCTATTACCACCGTGAGTCCAGGTACGTCCCGTAGTAGAGCCTCGAATTCGTCAGAGGCAAAATGCGTTACATCACCCTGGCAGATGACTACCAACCCAAGCTCCGCGGCCTTCCGCCATATGGCGAGCGGGTCTGCGCCCGGTGATCGCATGGTGGGGCTGGTTGAGATGCCAACTGCGCCTTGTTTGGCCCACTTCTCCAAAACCTCAGAGGCGCTTGACTCATCGGTGTCCACACGCACTACCACTGCAAGCTTGCCTGGATGCTGCTTGGCGCAGTCGAAGAGGTACGTGTTGTCGTAGACGCCTCTGTGCTGCACAAGGACTGCCTTGTCGACGCCGTTGGCCTCCATCTGATAGAGCAGCAGGTCTATAGGCTCCAGCCAGTTGTGGCCCGCGTGGGTGTAGGAGTCGATGATGGTCACGGGAACCTCCGGGAATGTCATGGGAATAAGCGCGGCCCACCCTACCACTGCGGCTACTGAGCGGGGAGGGGCTTGGACACAAGAGCGCCTCTGGCGTACCATCCGACGCACTATTGTGACAAGAGGATGTATGGGCCAGTTCGACGGCAAAGTGGTGGTGGTTACAGGCGGCAGCTCCGGCATTGGTGAGGCTGCTGTGAACTTGTTTGCCCAAGAGGGGGCAAAGGTAGTTGTGGCCTCTCGCGGCCCCGAGAACGGGGAGCGTGTGGCTGAAGAGGTCAGGGCGGCTGGCGGCGATGCGCAGTTCATCCAGACGGACGTTGCGGATGAAGCGCAGGTGGAGGCCATGGTGCTGGGCGCGGTATCACACTATGGCGGCATAGACGTGGTCTTCAACAACGCAGGCGCTGGCCCCAGGGGCGCATGGCAAGAGGATGAGGAGTCCTGGCGCCACACTATCGAAACAGTGGTGTCCGGCACGTTCTACGTCTGCAAGCGAGTGGTCCCCATCATGGAAGCGAGAGGCGGTGGGGCCATCGTGAACATGTCGTCAATAGCGGCTATCAGCGGCAATCTGCCTGACTACCACCCCGTCCACGGTCTGGCTCTCTCTCACCACGCCAGCAAGGGGGCTATCGACTCCTACACCCGAGCCTTGGCTGTTGAAGTGGGCGGTATGAACATACGTGTGAATTGCGTGCGCCCAGGCTGGATATCCACTCCCTTGACCAACCGTAATAAGGAACGAGCGGAAACGGTAACTGCGCCCTTCTTTGTGGGGCGGCAGGCGCTCAAGTACAACGGCACATCGGAGGACGTGGCCCATGCCGTTGTGTTTTTAGCGTCGGAGAGAGCGCGGTTCATTACCGGCCAGATACTGGCGATAGACGGCGGCTATACATTGACGTAAGAGCTATTCTGCTACAATCGCTTCGATTTTCAAGCTACGTTCATTATTCATTGAGGAGAGGGACTTATGCCTGGTTCAACCATTGGCGAGATTGTTGACCTTCAGGTGCCGGACGGCACCATGCGCGTGTTTACGGCCCGTGGTGAGGTTGGCGGCGTGGGCGCGGGTGACTGGAAGTACCCTGCCGTTATTGTCATCCAAGAGGCCTTTGGGACAAACGACCAGATTCAAGGGTGGTCCCGTCGGCTTGCGGCGGAGGGGTATTACACGGCTGCTCCGGTGCTCTACCACCGAAACGGGATAAACCCAACGACAGCCTACGATGCTCAAGAAGAGTTCATGAAGCTCAGGCTGGGCGTTTCCAATGAGGCGATGGCCACAGACCTCAATGCGTTGATGGACTACTTCAAACGCTCTCCCAACGTGGATGAGACACGGGTGGGGATTGTGGGCTTCTGCATGGGTGGGACGGTCTCCTTCATGGCGGCAGCCAGAGTCCCTGGCATAAAAGCGGCTGCTGTCTACTACGGTAACCGGATACTTGTACCTGACGTGGAGGGAGGCCCCACGCTTCTGGATGAAGCTTCCAACATCAAGTGCCCGCTCATTGGCTTCTATGGCGCTCTTGACCCGAATATGACGGCGGAGCAACTGGAGATGGTGAAAGGCAAGCTAAAGGATGCCGGGGTTGATGCGGACATGCACTTCTATGAAGGGGCAGACCATGGCTTCATGCGTGACGACGACCCTGATGTGTTCAACAAAGCGGCCTCTGACGACGCCTGGGAGAAGACACTGGCCTTCTTCAAGGAACACCTGTAGAAGTATTGCCGCCGAGCTTTACGGCGGTGATGTTTGCTAGAATGCCCGCGACTTTCACGAGGAGGAATCTTTTATGGCAGTCTCGACCGTACTTGAAATCGTTGACATCCCCGTAGCTGAAGGCTCCATGCGTGGCTACGCAGTTCGTCCGGGGAGCACAGAGGGGGCCGCTGGCTCTGCTGATGAGGCTTACCCATCCATCATCGTTATCCAAGAGGCCTTTGGCGTAAACAACAATATCCAACGCATCACTCGCAGGATCGCCAGTGAGGGGTTCTTTGCCATTGCGCCGGTGCTGTTTCACCGTAAGGGCGCAAACTCTGTAGCGCAGTACGGCGACATGGAGACCGTTGGCAAGTATCGCCAGGGGCTGACCAATGACCTCACCGCTCAAGACATCGGCTCGGTTATCGATTTCATGGACCGCTACTATCTGTCGGACGCTGGCAACGTTGGCATCATTGGCTTCTGCATGGGTGGGACAGTCTCCTTCTTGGGCGCGGTCACA
>JAQBVZ010000140.1 GCA_027625205.1 Chloroflexota bacterium | reverse complement strand
CACACGTGCGCTCCAGTCCCGCCAACTTGGGTATGAGCACCCGTAGTGCCTCTTTGGACTTGGCAACGTTCTTGAGAAGGTTCCGGATAATCATCTCCACCGTGACGTGGGCTTCTGTCTCATGCCACACATCGAAGTCGGTGGCGCAGGCAAGCGTGGCATAGCAAATCTCCGCCTCCCGTGCCAGCTTGGCCTCAGGCAACGCAGTCATGCCAATGATGCTTGCGCCCCAGGAACGATACATCTGCGACTCAGCTTTGGTGGAGAAGGCGGGACCCTCCATGACCACGTACGTGCCGCCGTCGTGGACCTTTGCGCCCACCTGCTTGGCGGAGTCCGATAACAGCTTGCTGACGTCAGGGCAGAACGGGTGGCCAAAGGAGATGTGGCCCACAATGCCGTCACCAAAGAACGTGTTCTCCCGCAGGCGGGTCCGGTCTATAAGTTGGTCCGGCACCACCATGTCCAGGGGGTTTATCTCTGCCTGGAGGCTCCCCACCGCACTTACGGAGATGATGCGCTCCACGCCCAGCGTCTTCAGCGCGTAGACATTGGCCTTTGTCGGTAATTCAGAGGGCGTAAGCCTGTGGCCCTTGCCGTGCCGGGGAAGGAACGCGACCGGTACGCCTTCGAAGTTGCCAGTGGTGATGGCATCGCTCGGCTGGCCAAAGGGCGTCTCCAGCGATACCTCTTGGATGTCCGTGAGGCCTTCCATCTCATAGAGGCCGCTGCCGCCAATGACGGCTATCTTTGCTTCAGGTGTGCTCACGCTACTGCCTCCGGTGACCGTGCAGCTACCAGGCTTCGCAGGTCTGCTTCATAAGGGGGTTTTGCCACACCATGCTCAGTGATGATGGCGGTGACATACTTTGCTGGAGTTACGTCAAACGATGGGTTCCGTACGCCTATGCCCTCAGCCGCTGTTTGCCGGCCTGCCCAGTGGGTTACCTCTGACGGACCGCGCTCCTCAACCACAATGTGGTCTCCATTGGGCATGGCCAGGTCTACGGTGCTGGTTGGCGCGGCCACATAGAACGGGATGCCGTGCTCTTTGGCTAGGACTGACAGACTGTAGGTGCCTATCTTGTTGGCAACGTCACCATTGGCGGCAACGCGGTCTGCCCCAACGACGATAGCGTTCACCTCACCCGTGCGCATGAGAGAAGCCGCCGCGGAGTCCACAATCAAGCTGACGGGAATGCCAAGTTGCACCAACTCCCACGCGGTGAGTCGTGCGCCTTGCAGCCAGGGCCGGGTCTCTGTGCAGAACACCTGAAAACGCTTGCCGGTCTCCCAGGCCGCGCGCACCACGCCCAGGGCGGTGCCATATCCGGCGGTTGCCAGAGCCCCTGCGTTGCAGTGAGTTAGAACGCCGCCGCTGTCTGGCAGCAGTGACGCGCCGTGCTGTCCCATGGCCCGGTTGGCCGCCACATCCTCTTGCTGGAGGCGCTGGGCCTCCGCTAGGAGCCGTTCTCTGGCCTCTTCAGGAGTCGGGCATTGACGAGCGGCCTCAAGGCACAGCGCCACGGCCCAGTGCAGATTTACAGCGGTGGGCCGTGAAGCGGACAGCTCGGCGGCCCGTTCTTCCAGGGTCTTGAGAAAGGTGGGCATGGTGCGCTTGCGGACTTGCCGCGCGGCTAACGCCATGCCATAAGCGGCGGCCACCCCAATTGCGGGGGCGCCACGCACACGCATCTCACGGATGGCCTTGGCCACCTGTGATGACCCACGCATGACTAGCCAGCGCTGCCGGTGAGGCAACTGCGTTTGGTCAAGCAGCAGAAGCTGCTCGTTTTCCCAGCGAATAGGCTCAATTTCGGTCAATTGGGCTTGCCTGGTTCTCGTACGTTACGGGCAAACAAAACGGCCTCCCTCAAAGAGAAGAGAAGCCGTTACGGTAGGTACGTTTCTCCACCCTCATCTCCCAAACCAATCAATTCGGTTTGCCGGAGTTGGCACCGATACAAGAGGCGTGAGCCAACTTGCCGGTTGCCGGGCTTCTCAGGGCCGATCCCTCAGCCGCTCTGGATAAGAGCACGTATGCAATTGTGCCCATAATCGTAACGGTGGGTCTAGGGGGTGTCAAGGGAATGGTACGGACGTGACCGCATCCTTGACGGGCCAGGCGTGGATTGGTAGCGTTACCCGTGAACCCAATCGCGTCGCATCCCTTTGGAGTAATAGTGAGTAAGAACGGTTTCCGTATTCTAGACAGCGATTTACACGTCATTGAGCCTGGAGACCTGTTCACCCGTTACCTTGACCCCAAGTTCAGTGATCGCGCTCCCACGCTGGAGATAAGCGACGTCTCCGCCATCGACACCTGGGTGGTGGATGGCAATCCCTTCCCCTACTGGGGCCGCTGGCCGGAGTTTCACCAGGCCAATCAGCGGCTACGGGATAAGAAGGAAGTGAGCGCGTTTCAGGTGCGAGCGTTCGAGACCAAGTTCAACCCGGAGACCACCCTGGAAGCCATGGACATGGAGGGGGTGGACGCTGCTGTCCTGTACCGCACTACGGGCGGGATGTTGGGCATGGCAATCGACGGCCTGGAGCCCGAGTTCGCCCTGGCCTTGTGTCGTGCCTACAATGACTGGATTGCTGACTACTGCAAGACGGACCCCGCCAGGCTCAAGGGCGTTGCCATGCTGCCGCTGCATGACGTTGACATGGCAATTGATGAAGCGCGCCGTGCTGTCAACGACCTGGGGTTTAGGGGGGTGACTGTCCACTGTGAGCCGGTGAACGGTCGCTTGCCCTATGACCTTGAGGTGGAACCGCTGTGGACAGAATTGGAGCGATTGGGCACCTCCGTGGGCATTCACGGCACCTCCACCGCACCCTCCACGGAGGACATGACGCGTAAGTATTTAGGCCATCCTGCGGGGCGGACGCTCACCCACGCGCTGAGCTTCCCCACGCAGATGATGGCCATGATTGCGGGCCTCACGCTGAGTGGCGTGCTGGAGCGGCACCCCAGCCTCCGAGTGGCGTTCCTTGAGGCCAACTGCTCCTGGCTGCCGTGGCTGCTCTACCGTCTGGATGACCAGTGGGCCAAGTACACGGACGCCCCTCTACAGCAGCGCCCCAGTGACTACTTTCTGCGCCAGTGCTGCATCTCCGTTGAGGCTGACGAGCCTGGCTTGCAGGAGGTCATCAAGCGGGTGGGTGACGACAATCTGGTGATATCCACGGACTACCCGCACCCGGACAGCGCCTTCCCGCACTCCATGGACGAGTTCTTTGAGCAAGAGATATCGGACGACAGTCGCCGCAAGGTGCTATGGGACAACACCGCACGGTTCTACGGCATCACGTCCTAAAGCTGCAGCCGCGCCAGCACCAGGCACTGTGCGCCGCCTCTCCGGTACAATGCTGCGATGCAACTCGTCTCTCTATCACTCACGGAATTCCGGAACTTCCAGCAGCTCCAGGTATCTCTGCCTGCCGGGCTTGTGGTTGTTCATGGCGACAACGGCCAGGGTAAGAGCAATCTGATGGAAGCTGCGTACCTCCTGGCGGTGGCACGGTCGTTCCGGGCCCAGACGGACAGAGACCTCATCACGTTGGAAGCGGCCCAGACCGGTGGCTTTACCATGGTCCAGGGGACTGCTGAGCGTGATAACGGCGG
>JAQBVZ010000139.1 GCA_027625205.1 Chloroflexota bacterium | reverse complement strand
CCCTCACCGCCTCAGCCACCGCCCGCTTGATGTCCTCTTCTTTGGTCACATCACAGTGGACTGCCATGGCCTGTCCGCCACGTTCCCGCACCTCCGTTACCACCGCCTCCGCCGCCGCCATATCACGGTCCGCTATCACCATGGTCGCGCCCGCCTCTGACAGCCGCGTGACGATGCCGTGGCCGATGCCCATGCCACCGCCCGTGACAATAGCCACCTTCCCTTCCAGGCTCAACAACTCTGCAAGTGAGACGTACTCTTGTCGTTCCGGTGCCTGCACCATGACCAACATCCTTTTCATACCACGCAACGCCCCTATTCCTGCCACCAAGTATCAACGGCGCGCACGCAACGGATATGAAAACACCGTTCATTCCCGTGAGGCGTGCGTGACAATTCCGCCCAACTAAAAAAGCTCCGGTTGAAACCGGAGCTTTTTCACTTATCTCTATGTACCTGACCTAGCGGCGTGGGCCTCGGTCGCGGTCACGACCACCCCTGTCACGGTCACGGTCGCCGTTGCGCTCAGGCCGCTCCCGGCGTGCGCCGCTCTCCTGACGCAGGTCCTCAGGCTTCTTCCCTTCAAGCACAGCCCGGCGAGAGAGGTTCACGCGACCCATACGGTCAATCTCCGTGACCATCACTTCAAGCTCCTCACCCACCTTCACCACGTCCTCAACGCTGGGCACATGGTGGTCAGCAAGTTCACTGACGTGGACAAGGCCCTCCTTGCCCGGCAGTATCTCAACGAACGCGCCAAAGTTCATCAGCCGCGTTACCGTGCCATTGTAGATTTCGCCAACCTCAACGTCCTTGGTGAGCGCCTCAATCCTAGCGATAGCCTTCTTGGCCGCGTCACCGTCCACCGCGCCAATGGTCACTGAGCCGTCGTTGTCGACGTCTATCGTCGCGCCCGTCTCCTCAGTGATGCTGCGGATAGTCTTGCCGCCTGGGCCAATAATCGCGCCAATCTTGTCCACCGGTATCTGTATGCGGATCATGCGCGGTGCAAAGGGGCTGAGTTCCTGGCGGGGCGCAGTGATGGTCTGGAGCATGTGGTCAAGAATAAACAGGCGGCCTTCCAACGCTTGAGAGAGCGCCTGGCTCATAATTTCCTGCGTAATGCCCCTGGCCTTGATGTCCATCTGCAGGGCAGTGATGCCCTCCTTGGTGCCGGCCACCTTGAAGTCCATGTCTCCCATGAAGTCTTCCACTCCCTGTATGTCCGTCAGCACCGCAAACTTACCGGTTTCATCGGTCATCAGGCCCATGGCCACGCCAGAGACAGGCGCCTTGATGGGCACCCCGGCGTCCATCAGTGACAGGGTGCTCCCGCAGACGCTTCCCATGGAGGTGCTGCCGTTGGAGCTAAGGGCCTCAGAAACCAGGCGGAGTGCATACGGGAACTCGCTCACATCGGGGATGACGGGCAGCAATGCCCGCTCCGCCAGTGCGCCGTGGCCTATCTCCCTACGTCCGGTATTAATACGGCGTGTCTCACCCGTTGAATAGGGTGGGAAGTTGTAATGATGGATGTAACGCTTGCGGTCCTCCGGGCTGAGGCCGTCCAACCGCTGCTCCAGGCTCATGGAGCCCAGAGTGGCGACGGTCAATATCTGAGTCTCGCCTCGCTGGAAGAGTGCTGAACCGTGGGTCCTTGGCAGCACGCCCACCATGGTGGACAGCGGCCTGACCTCCGTGAGGCCACGACCGTCCGGGCGCTTGCCCTCGTTGATGACCTTGGCGCGCACCACATGCTTCAGCGCATCGTCAAACGCCTTGGCCACTTTGCCCGCGCCGTACTCCTCGCCAAACTGCGCCACGGCTGCCTGCTCTATCTCCTTGACGGCTGAGCTTCGCTCGCCACGGCCCTCGCCACGGTCAATGACCGCCTCAATGCGGTCGTGGGCCAGCTCCTCAACCTTCTTCACTAATTCAGGGTCCAGAGCCTCTGCAATGGCAACCTCAACCTTGGGCAACCCAGCGGCAGCCACCAGCTTTTCCTGAAGCTCAATCACCTTGAAGTTGTTCTCTTGTCCTAACCGGACCGCCTCCAGCACCACATCCTCTGTGACTTCCTTGGCGCCCGCCTCAATCATGATGACGGCGTCCTTGCTTCCGGCAATGGTCAAGTCCAGAGAGCTTTCGGTTAACTGCTCAAAGGTGGGATTGACGATGTATTGACCGTCAATGTAGCCCATGCGGGTCGCGGAAACGGGGCCGTCAAACGGGATGGCTGATATGGACAACGCAGCGGACGCACCAATGATGGTGAGAATGTCCGGCTGGTTCACTTGGTCAGCGGAGAGAATGGTGGAGATAATCTGGACTTCGTTCCGCATTCCCTTGGGGAAACGCGGACGTAGAGGCCGGTCTGTCAGCCGTGCAGCGAGTGTCGCCTCCGTGGTGGGACGTCCCTCTCGACGGAAGAAGCTTCCGGGGATGCGGCCCACCGCATATAGGCGTTCCTCGTATTCCACCGTCAGCGGGAAGAAGTCCAGGCCTTCCCTGACGCCGCCCATGGTGGCTGTCACCAAAACGACTGTGTCGCCGTAACGAACGACAACAGCCCCTCCGGCCTGTTGGGCCATGAGGCCGGTCTGGATAGAGAGCTGTCTGCCCCCTACTTCAAGTTCAAAGGTATGTTGCATGAATCATGACTCCTTAGCATGTATACGCGGTGAATCCCGGAGAACGCTTGGACATCCCGAAGTTTGGCGCAAAAAAGCAAGATAGCACCCTAAGAGGTGCTATCTCCGTAGTCCAAGCCTGGAAATCAACTCGCGATATTTGCCGACATTTTTGTCAGCTACATAGCGAAGGAGCCGCCGGCGCTGGCCAACCAGTTTAAGGAGGCCTCGGCGAGTGGAGTGGTCCTTGTGGTTCCGTCGAAGGTGGTCTGTGAGACCTTTGATACGCTCTGTAAGGAGAGCTACCTGTACTTCTGATGAACCCGTGTCACCCTGGCTCTTTTGGTAGTCCTGGATGATGCTCTGCTTATGTTCCGTGCTCAGCATTGATTCCGGTTTCCGCTCTAGATTTATTTCTGTCGTGCATTATACACGGCCCAGGGCGCGCCGCCAAGGAGCGCTTGCCTTCTGTCTTGCCCCCTTCCATAATAAGCTCGTCCCTCACGCGTACCGCCCAGCGACAGGCCAAGGCCCTCATGCCACTCCAAAGATGGCTGGACAAACTCTTCAACCGGGATAAGCCCTCGGACCTCAACTCGCGCCAGCAGGCGCTGTACGATGTGCTCCGTAACGCACGGGACGCTGCTGTAAAAGAGGTCCCGCCGCCCCTGCGGAAAGACTTCGTTCGCCACATATACACGGACCGAGTACTGGAGGCGTCAGCCATGCACCTGCTGAACGCCTTCCGGGGCAACCGACGCAATAGCCCTGATGAGGAGGAGCCAGACCCGTGGCTCCATAACGACTACGTGGCAAATTACCTACGGGGCATGCTGCAACTGCAAGGATTTGATGAACAGGTGCGCCGGTTTAACGGCGACCCCAATTTGATAGCTGAGACCATGGCTGAGCGCGTGTCTATGGTTGCCTTCTGGACACCCAGAAACAATTGATTCGCCCGCAACATCAGCCAGAGGCTGCGCGCTAACAATAGCGTGCTTGA
>JAQBVZ010000138.1 GCA_027625205.1 Chloroflexota bacterium | reverse complement strand
AAGTGGAGCGGGTTCAAGCCCCAGCACGTGGCTGGCCTCAACTTCAATCTCTGGGGGGACGGTTGCATGAGTGCCCACAGCGCCGGATATCTTGCCGACGCCGATTTGGTCAGAGGCGGCTATCAACCGCTGGCGGTTGCGCCGCATTTCATCCCACCAAAGCGCCAGCTTGAGGCCAAAGGTGGTGGGTTCAGCGTGGACACCATGCGTGCGCCCCATGATTAGGGTGTCCTTATGCTCCAGAGCCCGCTCAGCAATTGCATTTGTTAGTGCATCAACGCCGGTGAGCAGCAGGGCAGCGGAATCTCTAAGCTGCATGGCGGTGGCCGTATCCCAAACGTCGTTGGAGGTAAGGCCCAGATGTATCCAGCGGCCTTCTGGGCCAAGCCCTGAGGTGACGGCACGCAAGAAGGCCGTCATGTCATGCTTGGTGCGGGCGAGCGTCTCTTCAAAGACGGCGGTGTCGTACTTGGCGCCACGGAGCTTGACCATGTCCTCTTCAGGGATGACGCCTCTCCGCGTCCAGGCCTCGCAGACAGCCAACTCCACGGCCAGCCACCGGTCATACTTGCCGGCGTCTGACCAAATTTTCTTCATCTCTGCTCTGGAGTACCGTTCAATCAAAATGAAGCCTCTCTGTGGGCGTGCTTGTTGCCTGGTTTGTTTGCAGGTAGGTAACCATATCTCGGAAGTCAGTCAATTCCTGGTGTTCCACATTCCAATTTTTGCAGAACTCCAGGAGGCTGGACCGTGCAAAAACAAAATCAGCCTTTGCCGCCGGACAGGTGTCTGAAATGCCGTCTCCCGCGTAAATGACCTGATGGCCCTGGGCCTGATACCCCTCAACCACACGGCACTTGCAGTTGCCCCATGCCTCACATCCTTCACGGGAAAACCTGTATGAAAATGTGGTCCCTTTAGGTGAAATGGCGGTTTCCGCGGAGTAGAAGGGGATGTGCTTCAAACCGTGTTCAATAAGCAGTGCTTCCACGTAGAAGTCCAAGCCATAACTATTGATGGCAAGGTGAATGTTGTGTTCCAAACAAAAGGCTGCGAGTTCCTTGAACCCGGCCCGTAGCTTGGCCTGCCGACGGACATATTCCGTCTGTTGGTCACGGTTCAGATGAAGCCCGGAGAACGCAGCTTCCTGATATTCCTTCAGCGTGAGGTCTCTGGTCAAGAATTGCTGGTGCATCTTTTGCCAGTCAAGTTCTGCGCCGAACGAGTCAAGCGGCGTGAACCGGTCCATTAAAAGAGTCGCCACGTTCTGCTCCGCGGCTGTGTCATCAAAGTCGCAGAGGATAATCATTTGCGATGCTGAATCTGTGGCGTGGTTCACGCGCGTCCGGCGTAGAGGAGGTTAGCCTGCCGCTTGGCGTTTGCGGTAGGCATCGTAAGCCTCTCGTATCTTATCATATTTGAGACCCAAGATTTGGGCTGCAAACAAGGCGGCATTACGGGCACCCCAGTCTCCAATGGCCATGCAGGCCACCGGCACGCCGGGAGGCATTTGCGCTATAGCGTAGAGCGCATCAACGCCCTTCAACTCACTTGATGCTACAGGCACCCCAATGATGGGCAATGTTGTCCATGATGCCAGGGCACCAGGCAATGCAGCGGCTCCTCCGGCTGCCGCAATGATCACCTCAACGCCTCTGTCACGCGCGGTCAGCCCAAACTCACGCACCCGCTCAGGAGTCCTATGCGCTGAGGCAACGACAATTTCATGCTCAATTCCAAGGTCGTTTAGGAGCATGGCAGTCGGTTGAACAACCGCTTCATCGCTCTTGCTGCCTAAAACAATGCTAACCAGTGGCATGTGAGGGCTCCTCCGGTGAATTGATGGTCATGGAACGCGTCTTTGAAAGACAGGCAATAGGGTAGAGGTTGCCTGCCCAATGGGTCAACAGGTGACGGGGTTTTCCCAGACGGGTGTAGCGTAAGAGCGCATCCCACTAAGAATATGGGCATCCAATCCTATGCTCGTGCATCTGGGGGCGGTATACTCTGCCTCGTCGATTTACGGAGGGAACGTGAGTCCAACGCGACAATCATCGAAGACCAACACTGGTATGGACGCGGCGACACTTGCTTCGCTGTACCAGGAAGTGCGCCAGACGTCAGAGCGCATATGTAAGACGCTGGTCACTGAAGATTACATGCTCCAAGCCATGCCTGACGTGAGCCCCACACGGTGGCACTTGGCCCACGTTTCCTGGTTCTTTGAAACATTCCTCCTTAAGCCATACCTGCCCGGATACCAGCCACTTAACCCACAGTATGAATATCTCTTCAATTCTTACTACAACCTAGTTGGCCCACAGTACTACAGGCCACACAGAGGCTTGCTCTCCCGGCCTACGGTGGCGGAAGTGTACGAGTACCGGGCTCACGTGGACCGCTCCATGCTGGCACTGTTTGAAAGCGTGAAGCCGGAGGAAATTGAGGAGCGTGTGAGCATTGGCCTGAACCATGAGCAGCAGCACCAGGAGCTAATCCTCACTGACATCAAGTACAACCTGTCCATCAACCCGCTCCGTCCAGCATTCCATGACGGTGAAATTCCCGTAGGCGACTCCACGCCCCCTCTGCGTTGGCACAGCTTTGACGGTGGCATTGTTTCGATAGGCCACGACGACAACTCCTTTGCGTTCGACAACGAGACTCCACGCCATGAGACGCTTCTGCACCCGCATCGCATTGCCTCGCGTTTGGTCACCAACGGAGAGTTCCTAGAGTTCATGGAGGATAGCGGGTATGAACGGCCTGACCTATGGTTGTCGGCGGGGTGGGGGACTGCCCAAGAGCAGGAATGGAGCGCTCCACTCTACTGGGAGCGCCTTGACGGTGCATGGTGGTCACAAACATTGTCAGGCATGAGGCCCGTGGACGTGTACGGGCCTGTAACTCACGTGAGCTACTTTGAGGCTGATGCCTACGCCCGTTGGGCTGGCAAGCGGCTGCCCACGGAAGATGAGTGGGAGCACGCGGCTGCTCCAGAGCCCGTGGAAGGCAACTTCCTGGAATCCGGTATCTTCCACCCCGTACCTGCTACAGGAGACGGCTCTCATCTGGACCAGGTGTTTGGTGATGTCTGGGAATGGACTCAGAGCGCCTATCTGGCCTACCCAGGGTATAAGACGTTGGACGGAGCGTTGGGAGAGTACAACGGCAAATTCATGATGAACCAGATGGTGCTGCGGGGCGGCTCTTGCGTGACACCAGTCTCCCATATTCGACCCACGTACCGGAATTTTTCCCAGCCAAAGGATCGTTGGCAATTCATGGGGTTCCGGCTGGCGGAAGACGCCTAGCTACTACTTCGTGAAATCTGCTATATCGCTGCGATGGTACGCACCCTCAAAGGTGACGCCTTTAGCGGCTGCATAGGCTTTGCTCCGCGCATCGGCAAGTGAAGCGCCGCGGCCAACCACCGTCAGCACGCGCCCTCCACTAGTGACTGCGACACCTTCCTGCTTAGTTGTCCCCGCATGAAAGGCCATTGTGTCCTTGGGTAAGCTATCGAGCCCTGACAGCGGCTTACCTATTTCATATACGCCGGGGTAACCCTCAGCGGCAAGCACCACGCCAACGCATGCGTCGCTTGACCACCGCAAATCATTAGACGCAAGGCTGCCTGAAAGCACC
>JAQBVZ010000137.1 GCA_027625205.1 Chloroflexota bacterium | reverse complement strand
TGGAGCGTCAGTTCCGCCCGTACTTCGGCCAAGCGCGGAAGTCTCCCGGCGTAACAGGCACAAACCTGCTGCAGCTTTTGGAGCGACGCTTGGACAACGTGGTGCACCGTGTGGGATTTGGCGACTCTCGCCAGCAGGCGCGACAGCGAGTCCTTCACGGACACTTCACCGTCAACGGCCGCAAGGTCTGGACTCCCTCCTACCGGGTACGGGCGGGTGACGTGGTTGCCTGGAAGGAACGGACCACAAAGCTGGACTTTTACCAAGACGTGGCCAGGAGGGTGGGGCAGCGGCCATTACCCGGATGGCTGAGCCTGAACAGGAGCACCATGACCGCTGAGGTCACAAGGACGCCTGAGCTTGAAGACTTTGATACTACAATTGAAACTCGTCTGATTGTTGAGCATTACTCGCGGTAAGCAATTTAGCGCGCTGCGAGAAGCGTTGCTGTCTGAGGAAAGAGGGGCAAGAGCCACATGCTGGATTTCGGATTTGAGCGGACCACTGATACTGCTCTAGAAGCGAACCCCATACCCGCGCCGTCGGTGCGTCCCATTAACATGGAGGACACTTATGGCACCATAATTGTCGAACCATTGGAGCGCGGCTTTGGCGATACTCTGGGCACTCCCATGCGCCGCGTACTCCTGGGCGCCATCCAGGGCACAGCAGTGACGTGGGTGAAGATTGAGGGCGTCTCACATGAGTACTCCACAATTCCTCATGTGAAGGAGGACGTGCTGGACATTCTGCTGAACGTGAAGGCAATCCACCTCCGCGCCCTCCGCGACCGTCCAGGCAAGTTGCGCCTTGAGGTACAAGGTGAAGGTCGTGTGTGCGCCGGTGACATCATGACGTCACCAGACTTTGAAATTGTGAACCCAGAGTTGCATCTGGCAACCTTGGACGGCCCTGACGCAAAGCTGATCATGGAGATGAACGTTGAGCACGGCAGGGGGTATGTCCCCGCCACGCGCGGTGACGGCCTTCCCATTGGTGTGCTCCCCGTGGACGCCATCTTCAGCCCCGTTCGCAAGGTGAACTACTGGGTTGAACAGACCCGGGTGGGACAGCGGACGGACTTTGACCGGCTGCACATTGAGTTGTGGACCAACGGTGCCATCACGCCAATGGAGGCTGTCCGGCAGGCCGCGCAGGAATTGGTGGAGCATTTCTTCCGCTTCTCCAGCTTCAGCGAGACGCCTTCCGCAGATGGCGACAAGCCCGCCTGGGTATCGGCGATACCCGCTTCCCAGTACAATTTGCCAGTGGAGAACTTGAACCTCTCCGCCCGTACCTTGAATTGCTTGAAGCGTGCTTCCATCCACAAGCTGGGTGAAGTGCTTGAAAAGAGCTGGGAGGAACTTCTGCGCATCCGTAACTTCGGTGAGAAGTCGCTGGATGAGTTGCGAGACAAGTTGGACGAACTGGGCATACAGCACCCTGGCCTGTCTGAGCAGCCAAAGAAAGCCGAGCCCAGCATAGAGGCTGATGAGCCGCTGGACATAGGCACGGCAGTAGAGGCTGAGAATGAAGATGCTGCCAATGATGAAGCGAAAGAGGAGGAGTCATGCGGCACCGCGTAGCAACAAAATCCCTTGGACGCCGGTCAGAGCATCGCAATTCCATGCTGCAGAACCTGGCTGCCGAGCTTCTTAAGAAAGAACGCATCACAACCACGCAGGCCAAGGCTAAGGTAGCCCGCAGCGTGACTGAAGAGATCATCACCAAGGCCAAGCGGGGAACGCTTCATGATCGTCGGCTGGTCTTGGCCAAGCTCACGGATGAGGTTGCGGTCCGTAAGGCGTTTGATGAGCTGGCAACCCGGTACGCTGACCGGCCCGGCGGGTACACCCGGATGTACAAGCTGATGCCCCGCAAGGGAGACGCAGCTGCCATGGCCATGTTGGAGTTGGTATAGGCCTAAGTGGAATGACGCGGAATATTGCGCTGGTGCTTGAGTATGACGGGACGCGGTTCTCCGGGTTCCAACGGCAAGCTGACGCGCTGACGGTGCAGGAGGAGTTGGAGCGGGCAATCAAGGCTCTCACGGGCCAAGAGGTCCGGGTAAGAGGCGCAGGCAGGACTGACGCCGGAGTACACGCAAGCGGACAGGTGGTGGCTTTTCAGACGGAGTCCCAGTTGACGGTGGAGCGGTTCCACCATGGGCTAGACTACTACCTGCCGGAGGACATTGCAGTGGTGGGGGCGTATGAGGCCCCTGAGGACTTTGACCCAAGGCGTCACGCCACAAGCCGGGTATACCGGTATACCATGGTGGTGCGTAAGGGAAAGTCTCCACTCCGCAGAAGGCACGTTTACATAATTGGTCAGTGGCCGGACACGCAGGCCATGGTCAAGGCACTGGGGTACTTGGAAGGGACGCGAGACTTCGCTCCGTTCTCAGGAGACCCAGGCGAGGGTAAGAGTACGGTACGGCGCGTGGACCGCACAGCGGTCTGGTGTGAAGGCGACACGGTGTACCTTGAGGTTGAGGGGAACGCCTTCCTGCCGCAGCAGGTGCGTCGAATGGCAGCAGCAGTCCTGAATGTGGGACTGGGCAAATTGACACAAGCGAATTTTGAGGCATTGGCCAGGTCGGAAAAGAGGGGGGCCGCCCACTGGGTCCTCCCACCGCAAGGACTATGTCTCCGTAACGTAAAATATGAGGATTTTTCCTCCGAGGGACCATGCTAGGAGCACGGATAACAAAGCACACACCGCCGGCCCAAGTGCCATCCAAATGGCACGTTGTTGACGCTGAGGGCCAGCGCTTGGGGCATCTCGCCGTATCGGTGGCGGGCATGTTGCAAGGCAAGAACAAAGCGCAGTACAGCCGTCACTGGCTGAACGGCGACTTTGTGGTAGTGGTCAACGCCAGCAAAATTGAGGTCAGCGGTAACAAGCTGAGCCAGAAGATGTACTACCGGCACAGTGGCTACGTGGGAAACCTGCGGACGTCCAATCTGGAAACAGAGATGGACAAGAACCCCGGTAGAGTCATTGAACGCGCGGTGAAGGGCATGCTGCCACGCAACAAGCTTGGCAGCCGGATGCTGGGCCGCCTGCACGTGTACGAAGGCGAAGACCACCCGCACGCCGCTCAGGTGAACACTGTCCTTGGCAAGCCAAGGACTGCGCCCAGGAAGACGCCGGCGGAGCGCCGAAAGGCCACGCGGACCCGCATTGCCGCTGAAAAGGCGAGCGCCACGGCTGTAGTGGCCGCGACTGAGGAGCAAGTGGTGGCCAAGAGCGCCGTAGCTGAAGAGGCTGCCGCAGAGGTTGAGGCGCAGGTTGAAGAGGCGGCCGTTGCAGAGGTTACTGAAGCCACGGAAGCCCCTGCTGAGCCCGAAGCCGCTGAGGAAGAGGCGACTGCTGAAGTAGTTGAGGAAGCTCCAGAAGCTGAAGCGGCGCCCGCTGCTGAGGTGGAAGAGCCGGTGGCAGCAGTTGAAGAAGAGACAGTAGCAGAAACAGAAGAAGAACAGCCTGAGGCTTCAGTGGAGGCTGCCGCGGAGCCTGAAGAGGCCGAGGCTGAAACAGCAGATGACTCAGAACAGAGCGAGGACAAGGGGTAGTCTATGACCACGGCCCAGAAGCAGTATTACTACGGGACAGGTAAGCGGAAGACAGCCATTGCCCGCGTGCGCCTCTACCCA
>JAQBVZ010000136.1 GCA_027625205.1 Chloroflexota bacterium | reverse complement strand
TGGGCGCTCATCCTTGCTGTGACCGGCGGTATTGCTTTGCTCTCGATTAACAGGGCTGCCCTACATGGTACCGGCACCGGCTTCTGGTACAGGGTGGGCGCTATGGCGTTGCTGGGTGGAGCCTTTGCGCTATGGAATCCGCCCACAGAAGCAGGCGGGCCTTTCATGGCCGTGGTGCTGGTCCGGGGACTCGCTTCCATAGTGACTTTGGCGCTAGTGCGGCTCCGGGAGATGCCCATCATCTGGTCGGGCGGGAGCACGCGCTGGCTGCTGTTGGGCGCTGCGGCCCTGGATGCCCTCGGCTATATAACCTACAACGTGGGCCTGGACAGGTCGTCGTTGGCTATCACTGCGCCCTGGCCGCAGCGCATCCGCTGGGGACCATTGCGTTGGCGTGGTGGCTGCTACGTGAGCGGCCAGGCCGCCTTCAAGTGGTCGGTATAGCCATCACCTTAGCAGGAGTAATTGCCCTCAGTGCCATAGCAGCTGTATAGAGCCCGCCTTTTTCAGGGAATTAAGAGGGGTTGCGCAGCAGAGTCCGCTTGAGTTGCCGCTGGCCTCTGGAAATAGTAGACGCGGCTGCGTGTTTTACCCTCTGGACGGAGTAGGCCATGCTCCACGAGTTTGGACAGGTCTCTTGAAGCCGTCAGGGGGGCGACACCCGTGATCTCCACATATTCACCCCGCGTAACTTTGCCTGTGCGCATGGCATAAGCAAGGCCATCAGTCTGGCGGGTGTTCGGCCCCAACTCCGCGAAGTCGTCGTGCATTTCCTGCATCATGCGGTGCCAGTCCGTCATCTCTCCGGTAAGCAGGTTCGACGCGACCTCCACCTGCTCCACGAAGAACTCCAGCCATGAAGTAGCGTCGTAATTCAGCGAGAACCGTGGACCCAAGGCCCGCTCAATGGCTGAGATGTACCCCTCACGGATGCCCGCAAGGTGCTGCTCCAGGGACAACAGCTTCTTGAAATGGGAAGGTGACCGCTGAAGGATGAGAGTGGTAAGCCCCCGGGCCGTCCTACCATTGCAGTCCCAGAAAGGATGGATTGCGACAAAGTGGAGGTGGGCCAGCCCAGCCCGGAGCACTGGGTGTACGTCATCCTCCTGCCTGAGCCACAGAGCAAAGCTGCGCATGAGGTCAGGGACGTCACCCTGGTCAGGGGGAGTAAAGCCGCCTATCAGGTTTTGCCCCTTACGATAGACACCGGGAGTTAGCGGGGCTGCGGCCCCGTAAAGGAACTCCCTGTTCATTTGCCGAATGGCCAACTCATCGATGGGGACGTCGTGCTGGTCACTCAGGTAATCGATAAACTCGTAGGCGCGGAGCGCGTTCACGTTGGCCTGCTCAGCTTCGGTCGGGTTGCTTGGAGTTCCCTTGCGCTGTAGCTCACTGACCTCCAATTCCTCCATGCCCACGTTTTCTATAGCGGTTGTCCCTGCGGAGCGCCGTGCGGACACGTCCCGGCGCAGCCAGGCCTCGTGCTTTGGAATGAGCAATAGGTTGTCGATGAGCCACCGGTTTCGGTCGATGGACTCAAGGCCCAGCTCAATGTCAATTCCCAAAACGTTGCTGTTTGTGGCGGCCTTCCCGCCCACGATATAATCGACCATCACTCTGCGGAGTACTTGCTCCGCCCATTCAGGTCTCCTATGTCAGCCGCTAAGTCAAACAAAACTACTGAACATGGCCTTGCCTACCGTCGCGTAGTCGTGAAAGCAGGCACCAACGTGCTCACCACAGGCACCGGTGCGCTGGACGCTGCCGTTATGGCAACGCTGGTTGAACAGGTAGTGCGCGTACGAGAGATGGGCGCGCAGGTGGTACTGGTTACCTCCGGCGCCATGGCAGCGGGTCGTGATGCATTGGGGCAACGCGCCTCCGACAAGGCGGTCCCAGAGTTGCAGCAGCTTGCCGCCATTGGCCAGAGCCGCCTCATGTACCAGTACCAGGAACTGTTCTCCCACCACGACACGTTGGTGGCCCAGGCGCTCCTCACCCGGCGTGACGTGGAAGACCGTCAAGGTTACCTCAACGTGCGCAACACGCTGGAAGGCCTCTTGGATAAGGGCGTGGTCCCCGTGGTGAACGAGAATGACGTGGTCAACGTAGAGGAGCTTGGACAGGACGGGTTTGGTGACAACGACCAACTGTCCGCTCTGGTAGCGAACCTTATTGACGCTGACCTGCTGATATTGCTGACCAACACCGGCGGGCTGTATACAGCCGACCCGCACCGTGACGCGTCAGCGACGCTCATTGAGCAGGTGGACCGAGTGGATGATGCTGTGCTGGCGCTAGCGGGAGAACACCGTGACGCCAATTCCAGGGGCGGCATGCGCTCCAAGCTGGAGTCTGCAAAGCTGGCCACGTCCTGCGGCGTGACGGTAGTCATCGCAAGTGGCGGCGAGCCTGACGTAGTGTACAAGTTGGTAAGCGGCCAGAAGCTGGGGACACTCTTTCCAACCATCGTCTCCTATATGGAGAGTAGGAAGCGGTGGCTGCTCAGCGGCCTTGCTCCCAGCGGTGGCGTGGTTGTCGTGGACGCGGGCGCCGTCAAAGCCCTGCGTGAAAGCCCAAGCAGCCTGCTGCCCGCTGGCGTCAAAGAGGTGCGCGGCCACTTCAATAGAGGTGACGTGGTTATCATCGCGGGCCCGGACGGTGAGCGTGTCGCCTGTGGCGTAGTCAACTACGATGACGCGGACGTACGCTCAGTGCAAGGTGTCCGCTCCAACCAAATCCTTGAAAAGCTAGGGCACCACTTTGGTGACGAAGTGGTACACAGGAACAACATGGTGGTACTCTAGTTACGAACTCTGTTCTGTTTAATCGAGAAACGACATGACCACCGTCGCCTCAGAACTACTCACCAAAGCCCAGGCAGTCCGTGAAGCATCACGGGAATTGCGGCGGTTGTCGTCGTCCGTGAAAAACGGCGCGCTGCTTGCCATTGCCGATGCTCTGGAGCGCGACCAACAGGTCATCCTAGATGCCAACGCTCAAGATATGGCCGCAGGTCGAGCAGCCGGGCTTTCTGACGCAATGTTGGACCGGCTGCTGCTCAACCCTGAGCGCTTGAATGGGATGGCCAGCGACGTCCGGATCATTGCCGCGCTCCCCGACCCTGTTGGCGAAGAGTTCGACGCACGCACCATGGACAACGGCCTGCAGGTGGCGAAGCGCAGGGTGCCTTTGGGCGTTATTGGATGCATCTACGAGAGCCGCCCCAACGTAACCACTGATATCACGGCCCTCTGCATCAAGTCCGGCAACACCGTGCTGTTGCGCGGCGGAAAAGAGGCGGTCCACTCCAACCAGGCCCTGGGTGAGTTGGTGCGCACGGCCCTGGCCAGCGCAGGAGTAACACCGGAGGCCGTGCAGATGGTGCGCTCCACGGATAGGGAGCTGGTACAGCAGATGCTCAAGCTCAATGAATACATTGACCTGATTATCCCCAGGGGCAGCGCTGAGCTCATACGCTTCGTGGCGCAGGAGGCCACCATGCCAGCCATCACGGGCGGCATAGGCGTGTGCCACATCTACGTGGATGAGACAGCCAACGTAAGCAAAGCGGTGGATATTGTCTTCAATTCCAAGGTACAGAGGCCCACGGTCTGCAATGCCCTGGATACGGTGCTGGTCCACGCGAGTGTTGCTCCCAAATTCCTGCCTGATATGGCCG
>JAQBVZ010000135.1 GCA_027625205.1 Chloroflexota bacterium | reverse complement strand
GTGTAAGATATGCGGCGACATTGCGGTACACGTACCTGCCAATAATGCCTCTGCGTTCTGCAATGAATGTTTCTGTGTAAAAGGACTGCCGGATGGAAGATTACGCCGTCAACTGGACCGCGGTTGCTTTGGCGCTGGTAGTGGGGTTCGCGGCCATGGGGGCTATGTTTGCGGCCTCCGCATTGCTGGCGCCCCGCCGCCCCTCTCCTGAAAAGGCCATGGCCTATGAGTCCGGTATCCCACCGGCCCCTCTGCGGCAATTCCAACTCCACGTCCGTTATTACGTATTTGCCATCCTCTTCCTTATCTTTGACGTTGAGGCGGTGTTCCTTTTCCCGTGGGCCATCGTCTTCCTGAAAACCATCCCTGCTGTGTTCTATGAGATGCTCATATTCATGGGCGTCCTTCTATTTGGCATTGCCTACGCATGGAAGAAGGGGGTGCTCCAGTGGCGCTAGATAACAATCCGCAGGACGCCCCGCTCTTTGTCCCTGGCAGTTGGGACCGACCCAAAGCAGGTAAATTCATTGATGCGCCGGAGCAGGGAGGCACGTCCACGGGTCGAGGCAACCGGCCGGCAGCAAACCTTCTGCAGCGCGGCGTACCCGGTGTCATCACTGGCAAGCTTGATGAGCTCGCTGCTCTCGCCCGCAAGAACTCCCTGTGGACCCTCACGTTTGGCCTGGCCTGCTGCGCCATAGAGATGATGTCCACACATATGTCCCACCATGACCTAGACCGGTTTGGCATCGTCACATGGCCGTCGCCCAGACAGTCAGACGTGATGATTGTTGCTGGCACAGTCGTAAAGAAAATGGCTGACCCCATCCGCCTCCTTTATGAGCAGATGCCTGACCCCAAGTGGGTCATTGCCATGGGGAGCTGCGCCACGAATGGCGGCCCGTATTACCGCTCTTACAGCGTGGTCATGGGCGTGGACCACATCATCCCGGTAGACGTGTACGTCCCAGGCTGCCCGCCAAGGCCAGAGGCGCTCATGGACGGCCTCATAAAGCTCCAGGAAAAGATTCAGCGCGACGCCAAAGAGGGGCCAAATGCAGAGCCCCCCATCATTGCGCAAGCCGAGGTTCCCCAGGAAGACCTTGTAGAACCCGACTCGACAGATAACGCAGGTGAGGATGACGGAACAGGACAAGCCAGTTAGCGAGCCTGAGGAGAGCGCTCCAGAGGGTGCAACCGATGAGACGGCGCAAGCAGAAGCTCCGGCTTCAGTGCGTCCTGCCCGCCGTGCACCGCCTCATGAGGAAGAAGCCCCTCCTGAAGTACTCAATCCTCGTGGTCAGACCACCCTTGGTCTGCTCATGCAGGTTGCTGACCCCTATGTGATTGCCCATGGCGGACGGGATGACATCCCCTGGATTGAGACGCGTGCACAGAGACTCACGGAAGTGGCCCGCCGCTGCCGTGACCATCGGGACCTAGACTTGAAGATGCTTCACTGTCTCCTTGTCGTGGACTACATAGAGCATCTACAGGCCGTGTACGTCCTCTTATCGCCCGTCAAAGGCACTAGGGCCATCCTCAAGGTCAACGTGCCGGCGGATGAGCCCAAGGTCCCCTCTTTGACGGGCCTGTGGGCAGCCACAGACTGGTATGAACGGGAAATGCATGAACTCTTTGGCATGGAATTTGAGGGACATCCCAACCTATCCCCACTCATCCTCTATGAGGGGTTTGAAGGTTACCCTGGCCTCAAAAGTTTCCCCTTCAATGACTACGAAGAGTTTTAGGTTGAGGCGCAAATGACCACCCACCCAGAACTTGAAACCGTAGACATGATGCTCAATATGGGGCCGCAGCACCCATCAACACATGGCGTGTTCCGCATGGTCCTGTGGATTGACGGTGAGCGCATTGTGGACATGGAACCGCACATTGGCTACCTCCACCGTGGCTCCGAAAAGCTGTGTGAGGGCGAGAGGTACGGCCAGGTGGTGACGCTGTTTGACCGCTTGGATTACGTCAGCAACTTCAACAATGAACAGGTATTCTGCCGTGCGGTGGAACGCCTTATGGATATTGAGGTCCCGGAACGGGCCATGTACATCCGCACCATCCTCTGTGAGCTCAACCGGGTGGCCAGTCATCTGCTGTTCCTTGGCACCTACGCCCTGGACGCTGGCGCCATGACACCCGTGCTCTACGCCTTCCGAGAGCGGGAGCGCATCCAGAACCTCTATGAGGCTGTAAGCGGCGCCCGCATGATGCACAATTTCATCCGTATTGGCGGCATTAAAGAAGAGGTGCCAGCGGACTTTGTACCGCGCGTACGACAGCTCTTGGGCGAGCTCCGGCGCGGCGTGGAGGAGTGCGATAACCTCCTCACCTTTAACGAAGTCTTCCTTGCCCGCACACGCGGCGTGGGGGTCATAGACGCCGACACCGCAGTGAGCTATGGCCTGACGGGGCCTTGCTTACGCGCCTCAGGACTTGCATATGACGTCCGCAAGGACCACCCCTATGAGATATACCCCAACGTTAGCTTCACCGTGCCCGTGGGTGAGTACGGCGACTGTTGGGACCGATACTGGGTCCGCGTCCAAGAGGCATACCAGTCTTTGAACATCGTTGAACAATGCTTGGACCAGATGACTGAAGGTCCCATCATGCCCCAGATGCGGCGCATCGCTCGGCCGCCAAAGGGAGAGGTCTACGTCCACGGAGAGAACCCCCGGGGAGACATTGGCGTCTACCTTGTGAGTGACGGCACTGACAAGCCCTACCGGCTGAAAGTGCGACCGCCCTCGTACTGCAACCTAACAGCCCTTCGCCACATGATGAAGGACGCCTTCATTGCTGACGCGGTGGTAATTCTGGGCTCCTTGGACATCGTACTGGGTGAGGTGGACCGGTGACCGTCACATTCACTGATGTCATCTTGGTGACCCTGGCACTGGTGTCTCTTCTCACCGGCCTTTCGGTGGTGGTGCTCTCACTGACCTGGCTTGAACGGAAGTTCCTTGCCCGTTTACAGGCCAGAGTTGGCCCCACGCGTGTCGGACCCATGGGCGTGCTGCAGCCCATTGCTGACGCAATCAAACTGCTGTTTAAGGAGGACGTAATCCCCGGCGGTGCGGACAAAGTCCTCTTCTGGCTAGCGCCGTTACTGGTCTTTGTGCCATCTTTCGTCGTCTGGCTCACCATCCCCTTTGCCAGAGACATAGTCATTCGCAACCTTGACCTTGGCCTTTTCTTCTTTATCGCCTTCTCGGTACTCAGCATTGTGGGCCTGGTCTTGGCCGGGTGGAGTTCCGCCAGCAAGTACGCCATCTTGGGCGGGTTCCGCTCTGCGGCCCAGCTCATCAGCTATGAGATACCCCTCATCATGACTGTACTCGCCGCAGTGATGCTTGCTGGCTCCATGAACTTCATCGATGTGGTGGATGGGCAGCGCACAGTGCCTTACGCGGCCCTCATGCCCTTGGGGCTTGTCATATTCTTCATATCAGGGCTGGCGGAGATTGGGCGCACCCCATTTGACATCTACTTTGCTGAATCTGAGGTCGTCGGTGGGCCTTTTGTTGAATATAGCGGCGCTCACTGGGCGGTGTTCTTCTTGGCAGAGTACATAAACACCTTCATGGTTGCCGCGCTCGTTGCATTACTGTTTCTGGGCGGATGGAGTTGGCCCTTCGGTGACTTGCCTTCGGCGGCGGCCATGGCGCTGTTCCTTGCCA
>JAQBVZ010000134.1 GCA_027625205.1 Chloroflexota bacterium | reverse complement strand
GAGGACGACCGCTTTGTACCCCTGGACCACGCACTGAAGTTCCTGTGGAGCATCCCCAAGGCGCAATTACACGTGTTCAGCGGGTGCGGCCACTGGGCCCAGTACGAGAAGTCTGGTGAATTCAACCCACTGGTCTTGGACTTCCTGACCAAGTAACACACCTCGGAGAGACACCCATGACTAAGACCATTACCGGAGCGCCTGAGAGCCGGTACGCTCAAGCTGGTGGCTTCAAATTGCACTATCACGAAGGCGGCTCCGGCCACCCGCTGTTGATGTTGCACGGCGCTGGACCTGGAGCCAACGGCTGGGGGAATTACAACCGGAACTTTGGGGCCTTTGCCGCCAATTACCGGACCATAGTCCCTGACCATCCCGGGTTTGGGCAGTCAGACTCTGTGGTTATCACGGATGAGCCACGTGACGTGGTGCATGCTCGTGCTTTCAAGGACATGCTGGACGCCCTGGATATCGAGCGAACGCACATTGTGGCGCACTCCATGGGCGGCGGCGTCGCGCTCCGGTTTGCTATTGAATACCCCGAACGAGTGGACAGACTTGTGCTCATCTGTCCATCAGGCGGCGGGCGCAGCATCATGCAGCCCATGCCCTTGGAGGGTGGTAAGAGCCTTGTACCGGTGCTCCGTGACCCTACGGTGGACACGCTCCGAAGGTTCGTACACTTCCTGGTCTATGACCCGACCACGGTCCCTGAAGAGCTTATCGAACGCCGTTATAAGGCTATGATGGAGCGCCCGGAACACCTGGAGAACTTCCTCAAGAGCATGTCTGCGCCTGTGCCGGTGGCCAGCGATCTCTCGTCGAGACTTCAGGAGGTGCAGGCGCCAACGCTTCTCCTCTGGGGGCGTGATGACAGATTTGCTCCACTGGACCACGGTCTGAAATTCATATGGGGCATTCCAGATGCCAGGCTCCATATCTTCAGTAAGTCAGGCCACTGGCCGCAGTATGAGCACACGCTGGCGTTTAACCAGTTGGTGCTAAACTTCCTGGCCGGGTGAGCCCAGATATTTGGTGAACAATAGAGAACAGTAAGGAGACTTCATGACGACACTGTCGAACGAGACTACGAGCAGATTCGCCCAGGCGGGCGATATCAAAGTGCATTACAACGAAGCAGGTTCCGGTGACGCCGTGATTCTGTTGCACGGCGGCGGCCCCGGCGCTACGGGCTGGAGCAACTATTTCAAGAACATTGGCCCCTTTGCTGAGAAGCACCGCACCATCCTCATGGACCAGCCGGGCTTTGGAGAGACCGACTCTGTGGTTATTAAGAGTGAGTCGCGGGACCTAGTCCACGCCAGGGCGGTGAAGGACCTGATAGACAGTCTGGGCATCGACAAGGTAACGATGATTGGCAACTCCATGGGTGGCGCAAGCTCCATTCGGTTTGCCATTGAGTACCCGGACCGCATCAACAAGCTGGTGCTTATGGGTGCGGCTGGCGGTGGGGTGAGCATCATGCAGCCCATGCCGCAGGAGGGCATCAAGATCATGTTTGGGCTGTACAACAACCCCAACATGGAAGACCTCAAGCGGATGATTCAGGTGTTTGTGTATGACTCCTCCTTCATGACGGAAGAGCTCATCCAACAGCGGTTTGATGCCATGATGAAGCACCCTGAGCATCTGAAGAACTTCATGGACAGCATGAGGCCTCCTGCGCCAGGTCTTGAGGACCTTACGCCCAGGCTCAGCGAAGTGAAGGCCAAGACGCTTATCATCTGGGGTCGTGACGACAGGTTCGTGCCGTTGGACCACGGGCTGAAGTTCCTGTGGGGCATTCCTGACGCGGAGCTGCACATCTTTAGCAAGTGCGGCCACTGGGCGCAGTACGAGCACGCTGATGAATTCAACCAGCTGGTGCTGGACTTCCTAGACAGGGACTAATCGAGGCGCATTGAATGGAAAGCGGGACGGCATTACGCCGTCCCGTTTCCCATTCTGTAGCTAGTTATTCCATCAAATCTTGGCGAAGATCAAAGACCTTCCACGTCGCCGAACCCAATGTCGGCTTGATAGGCGGTGACCAGCTCCTTGGCGGTGTCCTGAATGGGCCGCTTCGGGTCTGGACCCAGCACGGGGATGGGTTCTTCTCCGCGTTCCATGGCCTCCACCCGCTCTGCCTGTTTGCGGTTGAAGTCATTGCGGACCAGGAGCGCAGCACGGCGTTCCACTTTTGCCAATATGCATCCGTATTCAAAACTGATGCTCAAGACGTTGTAGGCTGCCTGCGCCTCCACCTCTGGGTCATCCTCCATAGCCTCAAACAGAGACTCTAGGAAGAGGTCTGCGTTCAATTCTTGGTTGGCCGCGCGGGCCTCCACCACCTGTTCGGTGAGAGGCCCCTCACAGTCCTCAATGATGGTGTCCGCACCTTCATCCGGGTGGGTCTGTTCAAGAATGGGGCGTATCAAATCAGGGAAATCCATGCCTGTGGCACAGCCCATGGCGAAAGCGCCCACGGACGCCTTGCGAAGGGCTTCGACCTCATAGGCGGGCTCGGCTGAAGGGTCATCAGACACCAGCGGAATCTCCTCCAGGTACAGCATGAGCACCACGTCCGTTAAAGGAACGTGTGGCTCAGCATCGCTGTCAGAGGTTGGCTGTTGCGTCATACGGTGGTTGTGTACCTACGCCTTGGCCATGATGTCTACCAATTCACGGACGCCGTCTGCGGATGCGTTGAGCATCGTGCGTTCCGCATCCGTCAGCTTAAGCTCCACGATGCGCTCTACGCCGTTCGCGCCCAAGACCACAGGTACACCCATATAAATGCCAGAGAGGCCGTACTCTCCCTCCAAGAGGGCTGCACAGGGCAATAGCCGCTGCTGGTCTAGGAGGATGGCGTCTACCATTTCAGCTATGGCGGCAGAAGGGGCGTAGAAGGCGCTGCCGGTCTTGAGCAGGGCGACGATTTCTCCGCCACCGGCCTGTGTGCGCTTGATGATGCGCTCCAGAGCCTCTGCGCTGAGCAACTCACTGATGGACACACCGCCAACGGTGGTGTACTGGGTCAACGGCACCATCTGGTCGCCGTGGCCGCCAAGCACATAGGCCTGCACGTCCTTTACAGAGACCTTGAGCTCTTGGGCCAAGAAGGTGCGGAAGCGGGCAGTGTCCAGGACACCGGCCATGCCTATCACACGGTTCTTAGGGAACTTGCTTACGGCGTACGAGTGTTGGACCATGGCGTCCAGGGGATTGGAGACCACAATCAAGGTTGCGCTGGGGGACTGGGCCACCACTTGCTGGGTGACCTCTCCCACAATTTTCATGTTGGTCAGGAGAAGGTCATCACGGCTCATGCCAGGCTTGCGGGCGATGCCCGCTGTGATGACCACCAGGTCTGAGCCCGCCGAGGGGCCGTAGTCATTAGCGCCGGTAACGGTAGCATCTATACCCAATACAGGTCCGGACTCTTGCATGTCCAGTGCCTTACCCTGGGGCATGTCTTCCACAACGTCCACTAACACTACGTCCATATAACCGCGCTCAAACAGCCGCTGTGCTGTGGTGGCGCCTACGTTACCTGCTCCTACAACCGTTACCTTCTTGCGCATGTGTCGTATCCTCTCCAATTTCGGGAGGGGCGCCGGTTGCTACCGGACGTATCCATCCCATTTGCTCTTGAGTTTAGAATCTCCGACCGTGTCGACAATGTAGTCGCCGAATCCCACC
>JAQBVZ010000133.1 GCA_027625205.1 Chloroflexota bacterium | reverse complement strand
GGCGCAGTGCCGGTGCGTAACGTCCCCGTAATATCGCCGTTGTTGGAGCTTGGCACTGCGGACATTGAACCGGCCAAGGTGAAGGCTGCGGTGGAGCAAGCCATGCAGCGGCTGGACCTCCACCAATTGGAGACCCCCGTTGCCGTAGCTGTCCGCTGGGAAGGCCAGGCGCGGTTTGCGAGACTGGACTCCCTCTGCAAGGGAATCCTGGAAGCGCTGAAAGACAACCTCTCTAGCGGTAACCCTGTGGTCTTGGTGACTGACAGCGATGTCGGCGGCCTGTTGGGGATCCACCTCAAGGAAGAGATGCATATCTCCAATCCCGTTATCTCCATTGATGGCGTGGACCTGCGCGAGTTTGACTACATAGATATTGGCAGCCTCATCCCCACGTCAGGCGCCGCGCCAGTAGTGGTGAAGTCGCTCGTGTTCCCCAACTCGGCTGTGTAGCAGTCGCGGCCCGCGTTACAAGTACACACAAATAAAGAGCCGTTCATCCCTTGATTTGCTCAGGATAAACGGCTCTTTCATGTAAACGATTCAAGCCAGGGTCTGGCGTTTCTTACGCCCCAAAAACGTCAGTGACTTTCAGCACAACCAGCGCCAAGGTAATGACGCTCATCACGACGCCTATCCGGGTCACTTCATTGCGGAGGCTGGCAGTTGCCAGAGCGGTGACGTTTGCACGCTCCCTGCGGGACACACGGGAAGTGGTGATGGCCGCTGCCGGGCCTGGCGCGCTGGCGTTGGGCTGAGCGACAGCCTCAAGCTCAGCGATATCCTCACTGTCCACATCAGGGTCATGAGCCTGCGGTATAGCTACGAGTGATGGGACGTTGGGCTGCCGCTGCACCCTGCGCTTACCTGGCTGGACCTGGCGCGCGGCGAGCTTCTTTGATTTCTTTGGAGGCATGTATAACCTTTCACGCGTTACGGGCAGATTCAAATAAGGAGTGAGACTCAGCCCGCTGCCCGTAGGGAGGCGAGTTGTGCCACTGCGCTCCCTGCTTGGACAATGCTGAGCCTGTCCATGTTCAATGTTATATCGTAATTCAACGGGTCACCAGGCTTTATGTTGAGGAATCTCTGGAAATAGGCGACTCTGCCACGGTCATTGTCAGCCACGAACTTCTCTGCTTCCTTCTGGCCAAGTTGATCCCGCTGTACAATCTGCGCAACTCTCCGCTCCGCGGGCGATACCAACCCCACGTGGAGGGCTCCCGGCCAGTCCTTGAGCAGAATGTTTGCGCCACGGCCAATGATGGCAACGTTGCCCGCAGTTGCTAGCTCCTCCATCACTGCGCGCGTTACCTCAAGCAGCTTGGCATCATCTATTTCATCACTGGTGGTTATGGGCGCTTCATCTGACATCTCCCTGTACTCGCGCACAAGCATGGCGTCCATGCCTGGGCCAAAGTAGGGATCACTGCCTGGGGCTGCCATGGCGGAGCGCTCCAATACCGTCCGTAGGAACGAAGAAATCCTGTCGCCAAAGGTCACGGGGCGCTCGGTCTTGTCAGCAACCGCTGCCACGGTGGCCCCCATCTTGCGGGCGGCCTCAGCCAGAATCAGCCTGTCTACATAGTCAATCCCAAGGCGTTGGGCCACGTCAGCCCCAACCTCTGGGGCCCCGCTACCTGTCAGGCCAGTAATTGTGATAACAGTCATGATTTCATGTCCTCCGCGGTCGTGCTGACCGCTGCATTCAGCATTTCCGTGCGTTGCTGGCCTTCAGTATCGTTATAAGACACGGGGTATTGGTTACGCTCTAGGGTGCGCGCTGTCAAAGACCTGGCGTACATAGTCGTCGCTCAGGTGAGTGTAAATCTGAGTGGTCGCGATATTAGCATGGCCCAGCATGACCTGTACATGCCGGAGTGAAGCGCCACCCTTCAGAAGGTGGGTGGCAAACGTATGCCGCAAAGTGTGCGGGCTCACCTTGCCAATGTCTGCCTTGACTGCGTAGCGCTTCAGGATGAGCCAGAACCCTTGCCTGGTGAGGGGCAGACCGCGATTGTTGAGGAAGAGGGCGGGAGCACCGGCCGCGCGGCGGTTACCTGCCTTGGCCCGTAGTGCCGGGCGCGCATCTTTGATATATCGTTGGAGCACATCCACCATACCCGGGTAGATGGGGACCTGTCGCTCCTTGGCGCCTTTGCCCATGCACCGCACCCAACCACGCTCAAGGTCTAGGTCTGCTTCTGTAATGCCAAGCTCACCCACGACTTCCGAGACTCGTAGCCCCGCGGCATAGGCCAATTCCAGCATGGCGCGGTCACGCAGACCAGCGGGCGCTGGCGTGGCGTTAGTCGCTTGTAACAGGGCCACCACCTCATCCTCTGAGAGCACGGTGGGGAGAGAGCGTCCCGGCCTCCTGGCCCTCAGGTCTTCTGCGAGGTTCTGTTGGATGATGCCCTCCTCTAGGAGGAAGCGCAACAGGGACCGGATGGCTCCGGTCTTACGGGCGACGGTGCTCTGAGCGTAGCCCATGGACTGCAAAGAGACCCCATACTCTTCCACTGCTTTGACGTCCAACGTACCCCACGCGACGCCGTTCCGGCTGGAAGCGTCTTTTGTGAGCGTCTCCACCAGTTGGGCAAGGTCATTACGGTAGGCGTCGATAGTGTTGGGCGAGAGGGCTCGCTCAGCGCGCAGGTGGCCGAGAAACGCATCGACCTGCTGGTCTGAGATGGGGCGGAGGCTGTCCACTGTGCTCATGTGATGTCCAGGGTAGCTTTGTGGGTATAGCCGTTCTCACCAACCTCTGCGGGTTGGAGCATAATGTTGCATGAGGAGCCGTCAGAGAAGGTGATGGTGCCGTTGGTGAAGGAGAGCGCCTGCTGCACAATGAGCTTGGCGTTGACCCATCGCTGCCGGGCCAGCAGTAGCTCACCATGGCCCAGGACGGAAAGGTGCGGCAATCCTTGCTCAATGATGCCGTCAAGATGCCCTGGATGGACGTCTCCGTCTGGCCCCGTCACCTTTACCGTGTCCGTGTAATCCAAAATGTTCATTGGTCGTCCACCGGCGCGTAATCCAGGAGTGTTAGCCGGAGGCGCTGGCTGCCGTTCCAGTGGTCCACATTCATGGTGTAGACAATGTGGGCTCGTTTGGTGTTGGGCACCCACTCCTGTCGGAAGGCTACAGCCTCCCACATGGCGCTTCCGGTACGGAGCTTGAGCCGGAAGTGTTGGCCGTCAGTGCCCATGGTGCGGGCCTCAGTGATATGAACGTCCCTTGTGATGAATACGGGCTCCGGATTGCCCACGCCAAAGGGCTCCATGCGCCGTAGCGTCTGGAAGGTCTGCCCCATAAGCGACGATAGTTCCACTTCTGCGTCAGCTACACCCTCTAGCAGGTTGGCTGGGCCATGCCAGCGTTCCGCCGCTATGGCCAACAGTCGCTGGTGCAGCTCCGGCAGCCGGTCCACGTGGCATGAAAAGCCCGCCGCCTGAGCGTGACCGCCAAACCTATCCAGTAGGTCACCGCATGCAGTGAGGGCGTCTGTCCAATGAAAGCCAGGGGCGCTGCGACAGCTTGCCATTACCGAGTCACCCTGAAGAGAGTAGACCGCCGCTGGCGACCTAAACTCCTCGACAAGCTTCCCCGCTACGAGGCCAACCACACCGGGGTTGAACTCTGCGCTGCCCAGCAATACCACGGCGTCAGGCCCGCCAAGCTCTGCCACCTCCAGTCGGCACGCTTGGAGCGTCTCCTCCGTGAGTTGTTGCCGCCCCGTA
>JAQBVZ010000132.1 GCA_027625205.1 Chloroflexota bacterium | reverse complement strand
CTCACCTGACGTCGTTTAGACGCCGTTCGGGATGGAACGCCGGTCTTCTGAGAACCAACCGGCGTAATCATAATAATTACACTAAATTTAATAATAATACAATAGATGCCGTTTCCGGGTCTTGACTAGAATAACTCAAGCTCCGTCGCCGGGGTACACGACCGGCGCCTGTTCCGCCTCGTTGACCTCGAGGCGGAATACGTCCGGGCGGGCGTAGTGGCCCACCACGTCAAAGTCGTACTTGTAGCGCGTAATGTCGTCCAGGTCGATATCTGCAGTGAGGATGGTCTCGCCCTGATAGTCAGGGCCGGCCAGGATGTCGCCCGACGGGCTTACGATGCAACTCCCACCCCGCGACAGCACCTCGTTGGGGTCAGTGAAGCCGTCTATTGGGTAGTCGCCAGGGTAGTCGGATCGCCGGGTGAACTGGTTGCATGACAGCACGAAGCAGCCGCCCTCTCTGGCTATGTGTTGCATGGTTGGTATCCAGGAATCGAGGGTGGAGGCTGTTGGTGCGCAGTAAAGTTGGATGCCCTTGGCGTACATGGCGGTACGCAGCAGCGGCATATAGTTCTCCCAGCAGATGACCGCACCCATCTTGCCCAGTCCGGTGTCGTAGACAGGCATCGTGGAGCCATCGCCAAAGCCCCACACCAGCCGTTCAGCAGCCGTGGGCATGAGCTTGCGGTGCTTTCCCAAGTACGTGCCGTCTGGGGCAAAGAAGAGCACCGTGCAGTAGAGCGTGCCGCCGTCGCGTTCAATGACGCCCACCACCAGGGTCAGCTTGTTTTCGCGAGCCACCTTGCCTATGAAGTCCACGTCCGGCCCCGGCACGTCGATGGCCGAGTCGTGATAGCGCTTGAACCAGTCACGGCCCTCCGGCGTGCGCCAGCCGACACGTGCGCCGAAGTCTAGGCCACGTGGGTAAGCCGAGACGAACGCCTCAGGGAAAACGACCAGCTTTGCTCCGGTCTTGGCTGCATCAGCCGCAAGACCGCGCAACTTTTCCAGGGTGCGGGGCGTGTCGAAAGAGACGGGCGCGGCTTGGACGACTGCTGCTGTAAATGTGGACATGCCGCGATTTTCCCACGTCCGTTGGGCGATAGCAACGACAGGTCAATAGGCCAGGAGGCGTCGCGCTTCAGCTTCCAGCTTGTCCCTGCCAGGGTAGCAGTACTCCTCTAGGGGCGAGCTGTACGGGAACAACGGCACATCTGGCGCGGCCACGCGGGTGACAGGTGCGTCCAGGTCTTCAAAGGCTTCAGCGGCAATGATGGCGGCTATCTCCGCGCCCACGCCAGCCGCCTCGGAGCCATTGGAAGGCATGGTGAAATGAGACTTTCCCTGCCTTGTGAGCAGCCAGGCGCGTTGGGATGTCACCCTGGTCAGCACCATGGAGCGGTAGACCTCCATGAGTTGATGGTGGGTGAGGGCTGTTCCCACTGGCCGTAGAGTAGTGTCGCTCAAGTGCGGCTCCCTGGCATGAACGCTAGCGGGGGCCGGTCAGGTCTGCTACCTTCGGCTTCACCAACCGCTCAAAGTCGGCGTACTTCATGGACAGCGTGTCGGTGGGCGTGCCGGTCTGCATCACAATGCGGTCGTCCTCCGCCAGTTTGCTGTCCACGTACACCGGTAGGTCGTACAGGTTGCCAAAGGGCGGCATAGCGCCTACCTCAGAGTCGGGGAAGGCCCCTGCAAACTCCTCCTCTTTGACCAGCATGACCTCTTTGGCATGGAGCACGTTCTTGGCCTTCATGAAGTTCACATGGGCCGGTGCAGACACCGCCAGCATAGCCAGGTTGCCGTCGGCCATAACCATGACCACCTTCACCACCATCTTGCCGGGGACGTGCTCACTGGCCGCTATCTCCTGAGCGGTGTAGGCGATGGGGTGGTGCTGGGTCAGGAACGATGTGTGGTTCTCTCGGAGATAGGTCTCCAGATGCTGCTTGCATTTCATGCTGGTACCTCCTGTAGGGATAACGTATATCTCAAGGCTCATGATTCCGCCCTGCGAGTCTAGGCTACGACTGTCCAGTGAAGCCTTCGTGAAGGGTACTGGCCTGAGCATGCACGTCATGTGAAAATCCAAACAGAGATGGGTGAAAAATCCGGGGCCTCCGCCTGCTATAATGCCCCCGCTTTTGGTGCCCCTTTTGGAACCTGAACAACGACCAAAGGCACGGAGAAACAATGGCGCAGGCATCCACGTCCGGCGGTGCGCTGGACTACCCCCAAGGCCTCAACGGCGAGTCCCTTCTTGACATCTATGCCGCCATGGTGCTGGTACGCACCCTGGATGAGCGCGTGTGGGTGTTGAGCCGGCAGGGCAAGGCGGCCATTGTCGCCTCCGCCCAGGGCCATGAAGCGGCGCAACTTGGCAGCGTATGGGCTTTGAAAGACCACACCCCAGACTACTTCTGCTTCACGTACTACAGGAACCTGGCGGTCCACCTAGCCCAAGGACTGAGCCCCACGGAGATCATGTCAGGCTTCCTGGCAAAGGTTGGCGAACCCCTGAGTTCTGCGCGCCAATTCCCTCTGCACGGTGCAGACCTGTCGCGGAAGATCATCAACCTTTCAAACGTGGTTGGCACCCACGTACCGCATGCCGTGGGCTGGGCCTTGGCTGCGAAGATGCGCGGCGAGCCCACGGTGGTGGCTACGTACTTTGGCGACGGCGCCACGAGCCAGGGCGACATCCATGAGTCGATGAACTTTGCCGCAATTCACAAGCTGCCGGTGCTCTTCCTTGTTGAGAACAACCACTACGCCATCTCCGTGCCCCAGAGCAGCCAGATGGCCGTGGCCCACGTGGCTGACCGGGCCGCCGCCTACGGCATGCCAGGCGTCACTGTGGACGGCACGGACGTCCTTGCGGTGTACCAGGCTACGGCTGAGGCGGCGCGGCGTGCTGTTGCTGGTGAGGGCCCCACGCTGGTGGAGTACGACGTTGAGCGGTACCTGCCTCACACCAGTGATGACGACGATTCGACCTACCGCACAAAGGAGCAGCTTGAGGAGGGCCGGAAACGGGACCCGTTGCTGAAGCTCCAACGATTGCTCACCCAAGAAGGGCTGCTGACGGAGGAGCGTGACGCTGAGTACCGCGCCCTCGCCAAGCGTGAGATAGACGCCGCCACGGATGCGTCGGAGGCTGCGCCGTACCCGGAAACGGATGGTTTCTTTGAACACGTCTACGCCAACGGGAGTGGTTCCTAAATGGCAACGGTCACCATCATAGAAGCGGTCAACCAAGCGCTTGCTGAGGAGCTGCGTCGCGACCCTAACGTCTTCATTTTGGGTGAGGACGTGGGAAAGCGAGGCGGCGTTTTCCGCGCCACGCAGGGTTTCATTGAAGAGTTTGGTGAACAGCGCATCATCGACACGCCGTTGGCGGAGTCGAGCATCGCGGGAATCGCCATGGGGGCCGCCATGCATGGCATGCGCCCCATAGCCGAGATACAGTTCGCTGATTTCATATGGCCCGCCATGAACCAAATCGTTGGTGAGGCGGCCCGCGTTCGCTATGGCACCGACGGTAAGTTGGGCGTGCCCATGGTGGTGCGCTCTCCCTACGGCGGGCAGGTCCGCGGCGGACTGTTCCACTCGCAGAGTGTAGAGGCGTACTTCGTCCACACGCCGGGCCTCAAGGTAGTCGCGCCGTCGACTCCCTACGACGTAAAGGGTCTGCTGAAGGCGGCCGTCCGCGATGACGACCCGGTGATATTCCTGGAGCACAAACGCACCTATCGCTCCGTGCGCGGTGAGGTGCC
>JAQBVZ010000131.1 GCA_027625205.1 Chloroflexota bacterium | reverse complement strand
ACGCCAAGCTGCTCCAACATCCCCTCGTGCTGTGGGTGCAGAAAGCCCAGCGCCAGCAACACCAGAGACGTCTCAATCTCAAATTCGCTGCCAGGTATCTCTTTCATGGTAGGCCGCCCTGATTCATCCGGCGCTCCCCATTCAATACGCGCAGCGTGGAGTTTCTCCAGCTTGCCGTTGCTGCCGGAGAAGCTCTTGGTCAGGATGTTGTAGTCCCTGATGCCGCCCTCTTCATGAGCAGCTGAGCTACGGAGGATAAGCGGCCACACGGGCCACGGGTTGTTTGCAGGGCGGTCAGTTGGTGGCTCAGGAAGAATTTCATACTGATAGACAACCTCCGCCCCGTGCCGGTGTGCTGTACCCAAGCAGTCGGCGCCAGTGTCACCGCCGCCAAGGATAACAACGTTGCGGCCCTCCGCAGAGATACGCTCGGTAGGGTCCACCGCTTGACCACCATTGATGCGGTTCTGTTGAGTCAGGTAGTCCATTGCCGGGTATACGCCTTCAAGCTCTTCACCTGAGACGCCCAACCTCCGTGGGATGGTTGACCCGCCCGTCAGGCAGATGGCGTCATAGTCCCTGCGGAGCTCCTCAATAGCTACGTCCACGCCCACGTTGGCGTTCGTGCGGAACTCCACGCCCTCAGCGGCCATGAGGTCAACGCGTCGCTGTACCACGCTCTTTTCCAGCTTGAAGTCAGGGATGCCCAGGGAGAGTAGCCCGCCAATCGTCTCGTTACGCTCAAAGAGGGTCACGTTGTGGCCTGCGCGGTTGAGCTGGTAAGAGGCAGCCATCCCCGCTGGCCCTGAGCCAACCACCGCTACGCGCTTGCCCGTACGCTTTGCCGGCGGCTCAGGCTTAATCCAGCCCTCCTGAAAGCCACGGTCCACAATTGCCTTCTCAATGTACTCAATAGTCACAGGCTCTTCATTGATGGAGAGCACGCAGGAAGCCTCACAGGGAGCAGGGCAGATGCGGCCCGTGAATTCAGGGAAATTGTTGGTTGCGTGAAGAGCAGCCAAAGCCTCTTCCCAGCGGCCCTTGTAGACCAGGTCGTTCCAGTCTGGAATCAGGTTACCCAGAGGGCAACCCTTATGGCAGAAGGGGAGCGCGCAGTTCATGCATCGCGCGCCCTGGTCTCGTATCAGCTGCTCAGGCCATTCTCGGTAGAGCTCTTTGTAGTCCTTGATACGCTCAGCAGCCGGTCTGCGCTCAGGGGGCTCGCGGTCAAACTCCAGGAAGCCCGTGACTTTACCCATTGCTCACCGGTTCCAATTCACCACGCTTGCGCGCTTCTATGAACCACCGGTAGTCCCTGGGATAGACCTTCACAAATTTTGGAAGCATCTCATCCCACGCGCTCAGCACACGTTTGGCATTAGCGCTCTCCGTGTGGAGCAGGTGCGCCTCAATAAGTCCTCGCAACTCTTCTATATCCTCGTGGTCCACCACCGGTTCAAGGTCCACCATCTCCTGGTTGCACCGGCTGGCAAAGTCGTTTGTCTCATCCAGCACGTAGGCGATTCCCCCGCTCATGCCAGCGGCAAAATTGCGGCCCGTGGGGCCCAGCACCACCACGCGGCCATTGGTCATATATTCACAGCCGTGGTCTCCCACGCCTTCAATTACTGCGCGGGCTCCACTGTTGCGGACACAGAAGCGCTCTCCACCTGTGCCACGGATGAATACTTCACCACCGGTGGCCCCATAGAGTGCCACGTTGCCTATGATGACGTTTTCCTCAGGAACGTAGCTGGCCTCCTTGGGTGGCACAACCACAATCCGGCCTCCAGAAGCGCCTTTGGCAAAGTAGTCGTTAGCGTCTCCTTCCAACCTGAAAGAGATGCCCTTGGCCAGGAATGCGGCAAAGCTCTGTCCAGCAGACCCCGTGAAGCGAGTGTGGATGGTGCCTTCCGGCAACCCGTCCTCACCGTAACGCCTTGCTACCTCACCGCTCAGCATTGCGCCTACGGTACGGTTGGCGTTCCTGATGGGCATTTCTATGTCCACCGACACGCGGTGCTCCAAAGCCTCCATGGACTTAGCGATTAACTCATTGTCCAAGGCCCGTTCCAGGCCGTGGTCTTGGTCATAACTGTGATGCGTTGCCACTCCGGGGCCAGCTTCGGGCATGGTCAGCAGGCCGCTGAGGTCAATGCCGCGCGTCTTTTGCCAGTGCTCAACGGCATCGCCCGTCTCAAGCCGGTCCACGCGGCCTACCATCTCATCCATGGTGCGGAAGCCTAGCTCCGCCATAATTTCGCGCAGGTCCTCTGCAACGAAGAACATATAGTTGATCAAGCTCTCCGGCTTACCCGTAAACCGACTCCGGAGTTCCGGGTCCTGGGTGGCGATGCCCACCGAGCAGGTGTTGAGATGACACTTGCGCAACATGATGCAACCCTGCGTTACCAGAGAGGCTGTTGCTATGCCGAACTCATCTGCTCCCAGCAGGCAGGCGACCGCGACGTCACGTCCTGTCTTTATCTGCCCGTCCGTCTGCACAACGATGCGACCGCGGAGGTCGTTTTGCACCAGCACCTGTTGCGCCTCAGCCACACCCAGCTCCCATGGAAGGCCGGCGTGCTTGATGGACGACTCCGCCGATGCGCCGGTGCCTCCGGTGTCGCCACTAATGAGGACCACGTCTCCGTGGGCCTTCGCTACGCCAGCCGCGATGGTGCCGACACCCACCTCCGCTACCAACTTCACATGGATACGGGCCTGGGAGTTCACGTTTTTCAAATCATGGATGAGCTGTGCCAGGTCCTCAATGGAATAAATATCATGGTGAGGCGGTGGCGAAATCAACTCAACACCGGGCGTTGAGTTGCGGACCCAGCCGATGTATTGGTCAACCTTATGGCCGGGTAGCTGCCCACCCTCACCGGGCTTTGCGCCTTGGGCGATCTTGATCTGTAGGTCTGTGGCGTTCACCAGGTAGTTGGTGGTCACGCCAAATCTACCTGACGCCACCTGCTTGATGGCGCTGTGACGCCGGTCTCCGTTGGCGTCCGGCTTGAACCGGCGGTGGTCTTCTCCGCCCTCACCGCTGTTGGAGCGCGCGCCAATGCGGTTCATTGCAATGGCCAGGCTCTCATGAGCCTCTCTGCTAATGGAACCGAGTGAAATAGCGCCCGTGGCAAACCGCTTAACGATCTCGGTCGCGGGCTCCACCTCATCAAGAGGGACCGGTTTGTCCGCCGGCTTGAACTCCAGCAGACCGCGTACAGAACCGGCGCTCATACTCATTGGCCAGGGCCGCAAACTGTTTATAGGCCCTACCGTCATTCATCCGACTGGCGTACTGAAGCTTGGCAACAGTGTCAGGGTTCCACATGTGGTACTCGCCGTCCCTGCGCCAGTAGTACAAGCCGCCACTGTCCAGGTCTAGGTTTGCGGCCACTTCCGCTTCTGGATAGGCCCGCTCATGCCGCTTGAGTACGTCACCCTCAATGGAATCAATGCCAAGCCCACCTATGCGGGATGCGGTCCACGTGAAGTACTTGTCCACCAACTCTTGGCTGAGGCCCACGGCTTCAAATATTTGCGCGCCGTGGTAGCTGTGAACGGTGGAAATGCCCATCTTGGAGATGACTTTGAGCAACCCCTTATTGAGCGCCTTAATGTAGTTTTTCTTAACCGCCTCATCATCCATCAAATCAGGGAAAACACCCTGGGCGCGCATGTCCCATAGCGTTTCATATGCAAGGTATGGGTTCACCGCCCCGGCGCCGTAGCCAATCAGCAACGCGAACTGTGATATCTCACGAGGCTCACCTGAT
>JAQBVZ010000130.1 GCA_027625205.1 Chloroflexota bacterium | reverse complement strand
ACCCTGATGAAGCCGTGAAGGAGTTGCAGCGCATCAAGCAACTGGGGCTGAGGGCGGGCATGTTTCCGGCGGACGGCAGCCATCTCTTGGGCCATCGCATGTTCCACCCTGTGTACCAGGCCGCTGTTGATATGGACTTCCCCATAGCAACTCACGCCGCGGGTTCACATCTTGGGGGCGCTGGCGTTGAAATGTTCCCCAAGTTCATCCAGACGCACACGGTGGCGCACCCCTTTGGCATCCTGCGCCAGTTCACTAGCGTCATGTTTGAAGGCGTCTTTGAGTTGTTCCCAACCCTCAGGTTCGCGTTCCTGGAGACCGGCTGCACGTGGGTGCCGTGGTGGCTGGACCGCATGGATGAGGAGTTTGAGAAGCGGGGCGACGTGGAAGCGCCAGCGCTGAAGCGACAGCCCAGCCAGTACGTGCGACAGGGCGGCAACGTCTTCTTTGGCGTTGAGGCTGGGGAACGGTTGCTAGGCCAGACGCTGGACCTCATAGGCGACGACGTGGTGATGTACGCCTCAGACTATCCCCATTGGGACGGGGACTACCCAGAGTCTCTCTTTGCCATAGCTCGCAGGGAGGACATTACCGGCCCTCAGCGCCAGGGCCTGCTCCGGGGAGCGGCCCTGCGCTTCTATGGGCTTGACTAGCCCCTACCAGGCAGCCGCTGTCACATCCAGCTTGAAGACCTCTGTGGCGTTACCGCCATAGATGGCCTCTTTCTCTGCGTCTGATGCGTGCGGCAGTGCGGATACGCTCTTCACCGGGTCATAGTCGCCCATGTCAAAGGGGTAGTCGCTGCCCAGCATCACGTGCTCCGCGCCAACGGTCTCCACCAGGTAGTTCAGCGCCGGTACGCTATGGGTCAGCGTGTCAAAGTACAGTTTCTGGAAGTACTCGCTGGGCGGACGGTAGATAATGCGCGGCCCCTCTACTTTCCTACGCCATCCGTGCTCCCACCGCCCTCGGAGATACGGGCATGTCCCGCCGCCGTGGGCCAGGATGAACTTCAGGTCTGGCATCTCCTGGAGCACACCGCCGAATATGAGGCTTGCCGCCGCCACTGCGGTGTCGGTGGGGTTGCCAATCAAGTTGGTGAGGTAGAAGTCCTGCAAGCGCTCCTTGGCTGCCAGGACGTTGTGTGGGTGGATGAAAGCCGGTGTGCCTAGCTCCACCATTTTGCGGTAGAGGGGAGCAAACCGCGCCTTATCAAGGTTCTCGCCTTCAACGTTGCTCAGTATCTCCAGGCCGACGAACCCAAGCTCCTTCACGCAGCGCTCAAGTTCCCTTGCCGCCACTTCCGGGTCGGCCATGGGGACTGTCGCCAGCCCGGCAAACCGGTCTTTATGAGGCGCAATTGCCTCCGCCACTCCGTCATTCAAGCGTCTGGCGGTGTTGATCTCAAGGTTGCAGAGCCACGGGGGCATGGAGATGAGCTGCACGTCTATGCCGCGTTCATCCATGTGACCCACGCGTTCGGGGATGTCGGACATACTGTCCACCACGTTGGGTGGCTTGCCGGCATCGGTGTTGCGGCCTGGGATGAGGTCTGCGCAACTCTCTGGGACCAGGTGGGCGTGAACGTCAATACGTGGCATGGCGTGCTCCTGAGGTGAGAGTGAAAAGCGGCGCATAGTATAACCGCTGGAGCCGAGTCGCGCGCCAGGGGCGGGCGCTTTAGGAGAGCTCACGGAGGCTGCTGCTGGCTAACCTAAAACGCTAGGACTGTAAGGCAGAGAAGCCCCCGGTGCTCCCCCGGGGGCTTCTCTATGTGTCTAGTGATTGTGACCCTCATGGCCGTGGTCATGTCCTTCATGCCCACCGGTGTTGGAGGGGTCCAGGTATTTGGGTGGGTCTGCCTCAAAGGAGCGGCGGCACCCGGCGCCGCAGAAATAGTAGGTCTGCCCCAGGCATTCAGCGGTGCCGCCTGGCGGGTTAGCTGTGTCCACCGTCATTTTGCAGACGGGGTCAATGGCGGTTGTGGGCTTACTGAAAATGCTGTCTAGCGTGCTCATGGAGTCCTCCTTCAGGATGATGAAGCTGTTGCTCTGCCCGCTAGGTTGCGGCCTGCCCTTTTCAGCATGCGGGCGTTGACGGCAACGATAACGGTTGATAGTGACATGAGTGCAGCGCCCCCCGCAGGCGGCATGACAATGCCTACGCTGAAGAGCACGCCCGCGGCCAATGGAATGGCCAGGATGTTGTAGCCGGCCGCCCACCAAAGATTCTGCACCATTTTGCTGTAAGTGGCCTTGGCAAGCTGAATAATTGCTGTGACGTCTCGCGGGTCTGAACGCACGAGTACGATGTCTGCCGACTCCACCGCCACGTCCGTGCCCGCGCCGATGGCAATGCCAACGTCCGCCTGGGCCAGCGCGGGGGCGTCGTTGATGCCGTCGCCCACCATGGCCACCGTCAGCCCGCGCTGCTGTATCTCGCGTATCTTGGCGGCCTTCTCGCCGGGCAACACCTCTGCAAAGTAATCATCCAGGCCCAACTCTCCCGCCACCCACTGAGCGACAGGGGTTGAGTCACCCGTGAGCATCATCACCTGGACACCCATACCCCGGATAGTTGTCACGGCCTCCCTGGATTCAGCACGGATGATGTCCGCCAGGGCTATTGCGCCAAGTGGCTTGTCATCCAGCAGCACATAGACCACGGTTTTACCCTGACTGGCGACCTCTTGGACACGGGGGTCACTGACTTCTATCCCGTGCTCCTTGAGGTAACCGGGGCTCACCACCTTGACCAACTGGCCGTCAACAATGGCTTGAGCTCCTCTGCCGGGTATGGCGGTGAATTCCTTGGGAGCTTGATAGGAGATTCCCCGCTCCTTGGCTGCGTCAACCACTCCCTGCGCTATGGGGTGCTCAGAATAGCTTTCCAGGCTGGCGGCCATGCCAATGATGGTCTCTGGCTGCATCTCATTAAGAGGTATGACATCCGTCACGCCGAACCGGCCTAGCGTGAGCGTGCCCGTTTTGTCGAACACAATGGCATCAATGCCGTGCGCGCGCTCGAAACCGGTGCGGTCGCGAATCAAGAGGCCATTGCTCGCGGAGAGCGACGGGGATACGGCGACCACCAAAGGTATTGCCAGACCGATGGCGTGTGGGCAGGCGATTATGATGACCGTAACCGTCCGGGCCAAGGCAAAGTTAAACTCCCCTCCAACCGCGAGCAATACTGCCATAGTGATAGCTCCGGCGATTATGGCGGAGTAGGTGAGAAAACGGGCGGCCTTGTTTGCCAGGTCCTGGGTCCTGGAGCGCGATTCCTGGGCCTGCCGCACCATCTCTATGACTTGAGACAGGTACGTGGCCTCACGTGTCTTTTGCACCTCTACGGTTGTAGCTGCCTCACCGTTTACGCTTCCGCCAATAACAGTGCTGCCCTCCTCCTTCTCCACAGGCAGGCTCTCTCCGGTGAGCATGGACTCATTCACAGACGTTCTGCCCTCCACAATGACCCCGTCAACGGGCACCTTCTCGCCCGGCCTGACCACCACCCGGTCTCCCTGTGTGAGGGAGGTAACGGGCACGTCTTCCATGGTTCCATCCGGCAGGATACGGTGAGCTTCAGAGGGCATGAGCCTGACCAGCGCTTCTAGGGCGCCGGAAGCTCCCATTATGGAGCGCATCTCTATCCAATGGCCCAAGAGCATCACGTCAATCAGCGTGGCCAGTTCCCAGAAGAAGACGTCACCGGACACTCCCAACACCACTGCTGCGCTATAGACGTAGGCTACAGTGATAGCCAGGGCAATGAGCGTCATCATGC
>JAQBVZ010000129.1 GCA_027625205.1 Chloroflexota bacterium | reverse complement strand
TACCAATTTCGACATGAGAAAGCGCCCCTGACTATCAGGGGCGCTTTTTTAGTTGCCTATTAAACGCTAGTTAGCCGCTTAGTACTCCTGTCGCTTGGCCCACTTCAATGAGGTAGCCGTCTGGGTCCTTCATATAACAACGGATCTCGGCCCCGCGGTCGATGGGAGGCGTCAAGAATTCAGCCCCTTTAGCGCGCCACTCTTCATACCGAGCCTGGATATCCGTCACGCGGATATTCATGAAGCTGCTGACGTTTTTGCTGTCACTTGGGGGCGCCAGGGTGACATCCGGCTTGTCGTCCGTGGGGCCACCACCCAGGTTGAGGATTACCCAGCCGTTTACCAGCTTGATGATGCACGGGCCCCCCTCCATCACTACCTTGCCCCCCCAACACTCCTTCGTAGAATGACCGTGACTTGTCTATGTCTGCCACTGTTTGGAAATGGGTAATCACCATTCCCTCACTAGGGGCGGGAAAGTCTTCTCTATTCTTGCCGTCTCCTTCATGACAGATTGTTTTCACTGCTCTCAGTCTAGCTCGTTACCGGACTGAGGAGGCACTCTGCCATTTAAGATGCAGGAGAACCAATAAGGAACCACAGCGCCATTGACGCGTTCAGGTGAGACGGCTCCCGGTTGCAGCCCATGATTCTCTCCCCTATCCTTGCAGGCGCCGGTCATCAGTGCAAGCGCAAAGGAGCTAGCAACGCCAACTCATCCGGCTTTGTGAAGGCTGGTGCGTTTAGAGCGCCGTACTGTGACTTCCCTGAGGACTGGGCTGCCCAGTCAGACATTCGCGGCAAGGCGTGTGGGCGAAGTTGCGGAGGAAATACGCCAAGTCGGCAGTGTAGGTAGCAATCAGTAGAGGCTGCAGAGGAGGGCCACCATGGCAGAACCACACAAGATCAACCCGCAGAGCCTGAGCGATTATCTGGACGTTATGAGCAAAACTACGTTTCAGTCCGGCATATCATGGAAGGTGGTGGACGCCAAGTGGCCCAGCACGCAAGAGGCCTTCCATGGATTCGACCCTGAGATAGTGGCTGGATTTGCCGAGTCGGAGCTGGACCAGCTCACCAACGACACCCGTGTCATACGCAACCGTCGTAAGTTGGAGGCGGTGGTGGCCAACGCACGCAGGATGCTGGAGTTGGAGCGTGAGCACGGGAGCTTCCGTAACTACCTCCGTTCTCACGGTGGGTTTGACCAGACGGCTGCGGACTTGAAAAAGCAGTTCAAGTTTATGGGAGAGCACGGGACCTATTACTTCATGTATGTTGTGGGTGAGGAGGTCCCTGAGTATGAAGAATGGTCTGCGGCCAGGCGTCTCACCCCGCAGGTGCCCAAGTCATAGGTTAGGCTGCTCCTGACGTTACAAGGGATAAAGCGTTCCTCAATATGAGGAACGCTTTATTACGTCTGACCGGCCGGAAGGTAACTATGGATGAATAACAGGGTTGTACCCCGCCTACTTTCTACTGCTACGATATTCCTTCTGCTTGCCCTGGTTACGGCATGCGGTGGCGGTTCCACGCAGGAGGCCACAGCCACAATCTCGTTGGCATCTACAGCGGTCATCGCTTCTGCCACGTCCACGCCAGTACCACCCACGCCCACATTGGCTCCAGGGGAAATCCTGGTGGCCCTGGGAGATGGAGCCGTTGGCCGCTACCTGGTGCAAGAGCAGCTGGCACGTCGTAACTTACCTAACGACGCCATCGGTGAGACGTTCGGCGTGACTGGGGCCATCGTGTTCAGCGCAGACGGCGCGGTGCAACCGGGACGCTCCGGCATCACGGTCAACTTGCAGACGCTGGTGAGTGACGAGAGTCGGAGGGACACATACCTGCACACCAACGCAATCCAGTCCAACACGTACCCGGAGGCCACGTTTGTGTTACGTGAGGTGGCGGGGCTGCCATGGCCGCTGCCGGTCAGTGGTGATGTTGCTTTTCAGCTCATTGGAGATATGACCGTCCACGGAGAGACCAACCCGCTAACATGGGAGGTGACCGCGACGTTCAGTGAGGGTGCAGTGGCTGGCCAAGCCACGACTCGCTTCACCTTTGGCGAGTATGGCATGAGTATCCCCAGACTCCTTTTCATCCTGAGTGTTGAGGACGACATCCGGCTGGAACTGGATTTCACGGCTGAGATAGTGCGAGGCGGTTGAGGGATGTCGGCGGCTACGAGTACGGGCTTGTCGCCTCTAGAACAGGATGGTCAGGTTCTTAGCTAATAGGACGTTCTGGTCCAGCATGATATTGCGACGGGCAATCTTCCATTGCCCGTCCACCTTGCGGAGCGTATCTTCTCTCTTACCCACGAAGAAGTCCGTTTCCGTTTCTTGCCGGTTCCGGTAGACCAGAAAGCGACACTTTACTGTAACCTCGTCTCCCTTCACGGCAATCAGGTCCACGTTGGACACCATGTGCGATGTCCGTGAGAGGGGTTCCTCCGCCCAGTGGATGCCGGTGCTTATCTGGCCCACCCGCTGGCTCAGCGTGTGCTTCCCCTCATCAATCCAGCTTACGTCGTGGAGTTCACGCGTGTACTCGTGCTCCGCCTGTTGGCCGTACTCAACGTTCCGCGCAATGGGCATCCAGTAACGGATGTCCTCCGTGAGCAACGTCAGCCATTCCTCATAACGGCGCGTGTCCAGCAGCTCCGCTTCATAGTAGAGGAACTCCTCAATTTCACGGACCAGCAGGAGTCGGTCAAGGGCGTGCTCTCTGTCTTGGGCATTAGACGCTCCCATTGCTCTTGCTCCTCTTCCTTCCAGTGCCTTTGCTCGGGTTGGCTGAGGTGGAAGGGATGTCATCCCAGCTTTTTGCGTCCATGAGCTGTGCCCACCTGCCGTAGAAGGTACGGGCGTTCTCCTCAGAGTGAGTGGCCTCCGTGACCACAGCGCCGTCAACGCTCTCAGCCGGGTGCGTGGCGCCAAGTCCTAGCTGGAAATTGTAAGGGTGCCGCCGGGCCAGGATGCCCGTGCTCGCCGTGTGGGCGTACGCCCAATTCTCCATGTCGTCCTGTTCAGTCAGACCGGCCGGCCCTGAGTAGCGCATGAAGTGGTGACGGGCCAGGTCTTTTACCTCTGTAGGGGCGTCCTTGTCCACGAATAACCAGCGCCAACCCTCCGTCGTGGACGGGCCCGTGGGGTGCCATACCGCTATGGTACGGGGGAACAACGCATGGTAAGAGGTGTTGGGGAAGAGGTGCCCTCCCACCAGTGTGCTGGGCCTATCTTTGAACCGCTTCTTCCGTTCTTCATGGACATGCTGAAAGTACTCTTCCACCACCGGCATGTTGTCCAGGGGACCTTGGGCCGCTTTGAACGTGGGGAAGGGATAGTAATCGATAGGTCCTGGGGGCAGGCCGCGCGCGCCATGGCCAAGCTCAGGGAATGAGGTGATCCCATCCCGTGACCTTCCAAGGTCCACGCCTTGGCGGAACTGGCCAGGCCCACCGGGGCCAATGCCTACCTTCTCCACCGATGTGTGACTCACCGCGTGGTACATATCCCCCATGAAATTTTCAGAGGGGAATTTCCAGTTGCAGGGGAGCACCCACTTCTGAACACCGGCCACCACCACCGCGCCAGCCTCTCTGCCGTCCTGGTAGTCCAAGAGACCGTCCAGGTACGTGATCATTCCACCCATGTAGTCCAGGAACTCCGGCGCCTTCGGGTCCCAACACACCCATACAGAGCCTTTGTAATTGGTCATCTGCGGCGCTTCAATGAGTCCCCACTTGGTGCGGTCAAGCACGCCTTCATAGGACTGCTTATAGAAGGGGACCCCGGTCAGCTTGCCATCGGACTCAT
>JAQBVZ010000128.1 GCA_027625205.1 Chloroflexota bacterium | reverse complement strand
TCTATGCCACCGCGCCCATCGCTCTCTGTGACCTTGGGGCAGAGACCTTGGACAACTGGTGCTCAGCGCCGGGTGTTGTTCCCCCAGCTGAATAGTTAGGCAACTGTACCGAAAACGTAAAAGGGCCGGTGGTCTCAGACCACCGGCCCTTTGTTGCGCCGTTCTTTAATCCGCTCCGCCTTGAAGCCAATCAGGACCTTCAGGGTCTCCATGTTAAAGTCAAAACGCTGACTCCGGCCTACCTTTCTCCGAATGTTACGAATAGCGACGTTTCTAGATGAAAGATTACCGGTTGTGGCATAATATGCGTCATGTTTTGGGCAGCGCCCTTGGGTCCCCTCTCCCACTTATCAAGAACACCTAAGAGCACTCGGAAAGGGATGAATTCATGGTTGACGTGCAACCGCGCAACATGGCTCAGACCAACGGTTCAAACGGCGCTGGCGTTGAGGATGCCAAGGCCGCCAAGGACATCAGGAAGCTAGCCGCGCCTCTTGGCCTGCATGAGTATTGGTACCCCGCTATTGAGGACAAGAAGGTCAAGAACAAGCCCGTGGGCCTTAAGCTCTTGGGTGACGACATTATGTTCTTCCGTGGCAAAGACGGCGTGGCCGCTCTCTGGAACGTCTGCCCTCACCGTGGCGGCTCTCTCATGCACGGCGACTGCCACTTTGAAGGCACGGTGTCCTGTCCCTATCACGGCTGGACGTTTGATGCTGACGGCAACGTGCTGGCAGTGCTGCCTGAGGGGCCGCAGTCCAAGATTCCCGGCAAGGTGAAAGCTCGCAAGTACCCCACGCAGACACATAAAGGGATGGTGTTCATCTGGATGGGTAATGAAGAACCTGCGCCCATTGAAGAGGACGTACCGCCAGAGTTCTTTGATGGCCACTCTATGATGCTTTACGCAGTTGAGTATTGGCCCTCCAATTGGCAGATTGCCCTGGAGAACGGCGCAGATGCTCACGTACCGTATGTCCACAGAAACGCCATCCGCACACTTATTTATCCCATGGGGCTTTCTTGGCCTGTGGGAGCGCGCAACAAAGTCATCAATGGCCGGTCAGTCATTACCTACCGCCCTCCAGCCGGGGCAAACAGAGTTGCCAACCCCACGCAGAAGGTAACCCGGACCTACTTCCCTGCAGTGGACGGCTATTGGCCTAAACACGCATACCGCAACCTGTGGACGTGGGCTTTTGGGTGGGCCCGGCGGCGTGCCGCCAACAAGCCTCCATGGGACACTCCTGAAGAATGGCGGCAAGGTCACCACATGCCAGGCATGTATCGGGGTGACCATCGAACAGACATGTACACACGTAATAGTGTCCCCGTGACGGAGAATGTATCACGGCAGATATACTACAAAGCAGTACGCCCCAATAGTTGGATTGGACGTTGGTATGAGCGTATCCACTTCAAGCTCTACGGGCGCTGGATGCAGGTGACCAATTTCTCCAAACAGGACTTCACCGCCATTGGGCCGCAAAGGTATGACACACAGGAATACCTATCGTCCACTGACTCTCACCAGGTGGTATGGCGCAGGCTGATTCTTCAAGCACGCGGCATGATGAAGCAGGAAGACGCGCTCCAAGTGCCGGAGACAGAGGCGGAAATCATCAGCTTCAGGCAACAGGAAGAGGTTGGGCGGGAGCCAGACAGGATTCAGGAATTGCTGGAGAGCAGCTCTTCTTAAGCACCAGCATCCGTTAGTTAGTATGAAAGAGCCCCTGTAAATATAGGGGCTCTTTCATATATTGGGGTGATGTACAATGCGCTGCCACACGCGCATGAGCACTCGATTGAGGAGGCGATACATGGGTGAAATTCTAGGACTCGGCCTATCGCACGGCCCCCACGGGGCGCATCAAGACCACACCATGGCCAACCTTGTGAAGCGGGTAATGGCCAGCCCCAAGACACCGGAAAACCTTAAGGATCCCAAAAACTGGCCGGACGAGATGCAGCAAGAATGGGGTACCGACGAAGGTAGTACCGCCGCTAACCACCACCGCACCAGTCTGGCCAGCGGCTACAGAAAGCTCAGAAAAGCGCTGGATGACTTCAACCCTGACGTTGTCCTCATCTGGGGGGATGATCAGTACGAGAATTTCCAGGAAGACGTGGTCCCCGCCTTCTGCGTCTACATTGAGAACGAGTACTCCTGCAACCCATGGGCTCCACGCGCCACCAGCGGCAGCTCCCTCAACCCAGCCGACAACATCTGGGGTGAAGACGGTGAGTACGTAATGACGGTCCCTGGAGCACGGGAAGCCGCCAAGGGTCTGGCCGTGAACCTCTTGGGGGAAGATTTCGACATTGCGTACGCCTACAAACAACTCCATCACAAATTTGGCCACGCCTTCTGGCGGACGGTGGCCTACCTGGACTACGACCGTACAGGCTGGAACTACCCCATCATTCCCTTCCATGTGAACTGCTACGGGAGCCGCTTCTCAGGCGGTCGCTCAGGGGATGAGTTTGACCCGCCCGGCCCCACGCCACGCCGGTGTTTTGACATTGGCGCCGCCATAGCCCGGTACTTCAGGGACAGTCCTTATAAAGTGGCCTTGATAGGATCGTCCAGTTGGTCCCACGCCAGCCTAACGGCCAAGAACAGCTTTATGTGGCCGGACGTTCCCGCTGACAGGGCACGCTATGGGGAGTTAAAGGAAGGGAATTACAAGGCGTGGAGAGACATTCCATTGGCCCAGATGGAAGACTCAGGGCAATTTGAGTTGCTTAACTGGGTAGCCCTGGCCGGGGCCATGGACGCCTTGGGGCACAAGCCAGTGCACACAGAGTTCGTAGAGTCCTGGCTCTTCAATTCCAGCAAGTCCATTGGCATCTTTGCTGGATAGGCAGAAAGTAATGCCCACAGAGGCGAGCTAGAATGCGGACGACATCCGTTCTGGGTCTTTGCCCGCTTCCTGTTGTCGATCGTAGCTGAACTCCTCAGCGGGAGTGTCCGCCACTCCGTGCGCCTCCTTCACGTTCATCATGCCGCGGGCTTGGAGGATGAGTCGCCGCCAAAGCACCTGATGGGAGTCAGTGGACGGCAGGTATTCAGGCGTATCGTAGCGCTGAGGGGCCACGGCTTGAAAGTCTTGCGATGAGAAGTTGGTTGCCTGCATCCAGCGGCCAATCAGCCTGAAGTGCAGCCGCTCGTAGACGCGTCCCACCCAGCTTCCCGGCCTCACGGCCTCACGGCCTTAAAGTAGATCTGCCGTGAAAGGTTCTCGGTAATCGGCACGCTGTTACGCGTGTACATGTTTGTCCGGTGATCGTTCCGGAATATGTTAGGTAAGTGATGACCGGGGCCCCATTCCTCAGGAGTATCCCAACGGGGTTTCCTGGATACGCGCTTACGTGCTGGGGCAAACAGCCATGACCACAGCAGTCGCCAAGAGTGCATAGGCCACTTGCCTTCCAGAGCAGGAAAGTAAGGCTGGGGCCACGCGCCAGAACCAGTGATACGGCCCCCAAGCGACGCCAGACCTGTCCGGCAGCACCGCCCTGCCCTCAATTATCTTGTTCCTTGGCCCTCTGGGGCCTCCGCCCGGCATGGGATTGATAAGCTGCTTCACGGAGTTACGTTGCACGTAGGGCACATGGGCGTCAACGCCCTTCTCTAATGCAACGTTCCAGTTACTTGCCCAATACTCCGTATGGAAGATGCTCATAGTGATGTCGTCAAAGAACTCAGGGGGGATATCCTCTTCAAGGGGAGCGGGGGTGCCGTCGCCCATCCATATGAAGACCATGCCTTTCAGCGTTACCGTGGGGTACTTGCGCGCCTTCACCTTGCCTCGAATTTTGGATTCTGG
>JAQBVZ010000127.1 GCA_027625205.1 Chloroflexota bacterium | reverse complement strand
CTGAAGAGGAGGTCTACCGGGAGCACCCGCAGCTTGAGCAACTCCTGCGTACGGACGTGACAGTCACGGTGCTGGGCCACGTCGAGGGCACGTCACTCAACCAGTACCTGCCGCCGCTACCGCCCTGGGTCCACACCTTCATGTACGCCTGCGCCTCAGATGAGGTGCGTCGTTTCACAGAACGTCTGGACTTTCTGGCGCTCCTCACCAGCATGCGAACGCCCACGGGGGACGACGTGCTGGCCGCAGTGCTCCGTCAGGCGTCAGCAGCCCATGAGCAGCCAAACGAGTTTCTGATGCGTGCCGGACGCGCCGTGGCCTCCCTCCTTGGAGGAGACATGCCCCGCCTCAACGCGGTGCTGCAACGGCTACCGCTGTGAGTACTGGAAACAACGTGAATAACGACTTCCCCTTTGGTGAAGAGGTGGACCCTGCCAGTCCCATTGGCGTGGTTGTTGGCGGCTCCGTCAGTCGTGGCCTGGAGGTACGCCTCCACGCAGGCGCTGCTGCCGAGGAGCTCAAGGTGGGCACTTTCGTCACGGTGCAGGGTCAGCAGAGCCGCTTTTTTGGCATTGTCACTGACCTGGACCTAGCCAGCGCCGACCCTCGCTTCGCGGCCACTGCCCCGAACGCCAGTCCTGCAATCGCAGACATCCTGAGCGGCACCAGCGCCTTCGCCATCGCCAAGGTCACGCCCACATTGGCCCTCAGCAGTATGGAAGAGGCGCCCAAGCCTGCGCGTTCGCTGCCGGGACACTTTGCCAAGGTGCGCCGCGCCACCAACGACGACGTACAGGCTGTCTTTGGCAGTGAGGACGATCGTCATGTGTTCATAGGCAGCCCCTTGGACATGGAGGACTCCCGCGTATGCCTTGACCTGGCGGAGCTGGTCAAGCGCTCCAACGGCGTCTTCGGCAAGAGCGGCACGGGCAAGAGCTTCCTCACCCGCATACTGCTGGCGGGGCTGGCCCAGCGCAACGTTGCCACCAACCTGATATTCGACATGCACAGTGAGTACGGATGGGGAGCGCGCAGTGAGACCGGTTACGAGGTGAAGGGGCTCAAGCAGATTGCCGGAGCGCGGGTGGCGGTGGCCAGTCTGGATGAGGAGGACGCGCGGCGCAGAGGCGTCTCCACCGACTTCATTGTGCAGATTGGCTACGACGAGATTGAGCCGGAGGACATCGCCATCCTAGCGCCCACGCTGAATATCACGGACCTGGGCGTTCAGGCAGCGTACTCCCTGGTGCGCCATTTCAAAAACAACTGGGTCAGCAGCTTCCTGGCTATAGATGATATGCAGGGCCTGGCGGAGCAACTCCACGAGAGTCAGAGCACGCTGGACGCTCTCCGGCGACGACTCGCCCAATTCCAGCGTTTCGGCTTTCTCAGCGAAGGCGGCGTACAGGGCAAGGGGGCAGTCGCCACGTTGATGGACTACCTGGATCGCGGCATTCACGTGGTCTTGGAATTCGGTCGTTACGGAGACAACCTTGCCGCCTACCTGCTGGTGGCCAACCTCATCACGCGGCGCATCCATGACCAGTACCGTCGTCGCACGGAAGAGGCCTTGGCGTCGTCAGGCAAAGAACCGCTGCCTCTGGTCATCACCATTGAGGAGGCGCACCGATTCCTCAGCCCACAGCTTGCCAACCAGACCATATTCGGCACCATTGCCAGGGAGATGCGCAAGTATCACGTCACCCTCCTGGTGGTGGACCAGCGCCCCTCCGGCATTGACCAGGAGGTGATGAGCCAGGTGGGCACGCGTATCATCTGCCAACTGGACAACGACCGTGATGTGGACGCGGTGCTCACCGGCGCGCCAGGCGCTCGCGAACTCAAGACAGTGTTATCGCGGCTGGAGGCCCAGCAGCAAGCGCTGATATTTGGCCACGCGCTCCCCATGCCGGTGGTGGTGCGCACGCGCAACTACGACCAGAGCTTCTACAGTGAGTTCAGCGGCGACTTTGACGACGTGCTGACTGTGGAGGCGCAACGTAAGAAGGACAAAGAAGACCTGTTCGGGTGAGCCGTTAAGTCACGCCATTCCCTGTCGACCCAACCTAAGTGCCCCTAAGCCCACCCATGATCGTGTATGCTTTAGTGACGGGCTTTTAGGGGGTCTTGAATGCTGTCCGCACTGACCCAGACCAGACACGGAACAATACGCAGCGGCGTCCTGCGCCAGCGGCCGTGGTGGCGGCTCGCTCTCCTCTCTGTGTGGCTCCTATCACTTGTGCTGGGCGTGCTTGGCCAAGCGGCAGCCGCTGGCCCTCATGCGGCGGTCATTGAACTGGACGGCATCATCAGTCCCGTCACGGATCGGTTCCTTAAACGGTCGCTGGAAAAGGCCTATGAAGACGGCGCGACGGTGGCCATTATTGAACTGGACACGCCAGGCGGACTGCTGGACTCCACGCGGAACATGGTCGAAACCATATTCGCATCTCAGGTGCCGGTGATTGTCTACGTTGCGCCTGGGGGCGCCAGGGCCGCTTCTGCAGGCACCTTCATCACTGCAGCAGCGCATATAGCAGCCATGGCGCCTGGCACCAACATAGGCGCGGCCAGCCCCGTGAGCGGCTCTGGTGAGGACATACCAGACACGTTGGAGAAGAAGATTTTCCAGGACACCGCAGCTTTCATGCGGAGCATTGCGGAGCGTCGCGAACGACCGTCTGAGCCGCTGGAGGCGACGGTGCTTGAGGCAAAGGCCTACTCAGCGCAGGAGGCCTTGGAGCTTGGTATCATTGACCTGCTGGCGGGCTCCACCACCGAGCTGCTGGAGTTGGTAGACGGCCTTACGGTGACCGTCCAGACAGGTACAGGCGAACGAACGGTGACCCTGGAAACAAGTAGCCTTTCACAAGAGACCATAGGGATGGGACTCTTTGACACTATCCTGTCGTTCATTGCGGACCCCAACGTGTCCTTCCTCCTGCTTTCCATGGGCAGCCTGGGCATACTGGTTGAAATACTGAATCCGGGCCTGTTTTTTCCCTGGCATCGCCGGCGTGGTGGCCCTGGTGCTGGCGTTCGCGGGCCTTGGCAACCTGCCAGTGAACTGGGCGGCCGTGGCCCTGATGCTCCTGGCCGTGGCCCTCACGATAGCTGAGGTGAACATAGCTGGTTTTGGCGTGTTGGGCGTGGGTGCAATCGTGAGCTATATCCTGGGAGGCGTATTGCTCTTTGCCCATTTCGGCACTCCTTCACCAACATTGCCTGACATCCACGTAAACTTCTGGGTGCTAGCGGTGACGTTCGGACTCGTGGTGGTCGTTGGCGGAGGGTTACTGATAGCAATGGTAGACTCGCGGCGGCGCAACAAAGGTGATGGAGTCCATCATCTGTTGGGCGTCGTAGGAGTAAGTGTTACCGCGCTGGATCCGGATGGCACCGTCCATATTCAAGGTGAAGACTGGACGGCGCAGGCACAGGACGGCAAACGCATTGATAATGACCAGCAGGTGGTTGTGGTGGCAGTGGAAGGCTTATTGCTGACGGTTGAGCACAAGCCTTAGCAGATACGGCAGCAGCCACGCAGACAAGTTTCAGCGCAAGACGGACCAACACAGAGACGGAAACGAACAACTAGGAGAAAGACCAATGGCAAATTGGGGACTGAATATCGTCAAGCAGTATGAACGGATGGTCATGTTCACCTTCGGTAGCTTCACAGGTGTACGCGGACCGGGAATACGGTGGATCTGGCCCATTATCAACAACGGTACCGCAACTGTTGACCTGCGGGAGGTGCCCATCCAGATACCCAGGCAGACCAGCATCACGCGTGACAACGCGCCCATAGACATAGACTTCTTTGTGTACATGCGCGTAATGGAAGACC
>JAQBVZ010000126.1 GCA_027625205.1 Chloroflexota bacterium | reverse complement strand
ATGGCGCCTCCGTAGAGGTGTGCTTTCACAATCCCCAAAGCGTCCATCAGGCCAATGACGTCGTCCACCCAACCGGAGGCTGGCATATCAACTACGTGCTGACTACCGCCCAGGCCCCGCAGGTCAGGGATGATAACGCGGAAGTCTTTGGAGAGTTCAGGGATGTGGACTGCCATGTCTTTTGCGGTCCCGGCAATAGAGCCGTGCAGCATAATGAGCGGTTGGCCGGTACCGCCCTCTTCGTAAAAGTATTCAAAGCCGTTGACGTTGGCGGTGGGCATATTGCCGCTCCTTACGCTGGGTTATGGCGGAGCATAGGCATACTGGGTTGTGCCGTCAACCGCGGTGACGTCTGTACTGAAGCTGCACCGATGCGGTAGGATGCCACACGTTAACAAACTCGTTTCCTGTTGGTGGCCAACGTAAGCGCCACGAACGGGGTTTCTGATTGGGGTGCCCTGTAGCTGAAAGTACCGCGGTCCCCAAGCCCGGGATGAACTGGGCCTTCTTTGGTTGGCGGATAGTCTTGGCGCTGGCGCTGATGCGCTTTGTAGGCTCAGGCATCGGCATCTACGGCCGGGGCGTCCTGCTCATGCCCATGGAGCAGGACCTCAATGTGGGCCGCGACATGATTTCTCTGGTGTTTGCCGCAACCATCCTGCCACCCGCATTGCTGGGCCCCATAGGCGGTAAGCTCATGGACCGCTTTGGCGGCAGGCGCGTGCTGGTAATCAGTTCCATCGTCGCGGGCATGGGATTCGTCTCGCTGCTGTGGGTCAACAGCTTCTTCACGCTGGTGCTGGTGTACATGGGGTTCATCAGCCTGGCCTACAACTGGTGCATCTGGCAGGCCCCCACCGCCATCACCAACAACTGGTTCCTCCACAATAAAGCCCTAGGGCTCTCCATCCTCTCTGCCGGAGTGGGCGCGGGAGGGCTGACGCTTGTCCCTGTGGCGGCGTTTCTGGTAGACGCTTTTGGCTGGCGCAACGCCTCGGCCATCGGTGGCGTCGCCCTCGCGGTGGCTGGCATCAGCGTCGGCATCATTGTACGGAACAGGCCAAGTGAGAAGGGACTGGAGCCAGACGGCATCCCGGCACCCGCAAGCGGCTCACCCAGCCGTGAGTCCTGGGGCTTCACGGCCCGTCAGGCCATGCACACGCGGCTCTTCTGGCTCATGCTGGTTGGCGCGGTCCTATGGTTGTCAGTGGAACTCAGCATGCAGCTCCACTTCTTCCCACTGCTGGTCTCCAAGGGTGCAACCACCACGACTGCCGCCTGGTTCACGAGCCTCTTTGCAGCGCTGACCCTGGGCGGCGTGCTGCTGGTGGGCTGGCTGTCCGACCGGTTTGACGGCCGCTACGTCCTCAGCTTTTTCGGGCTGTTTTTGGCGGCCTCAATGGGAGTTTTGCTCGTGGCAGGCTCCACTCCAGGCTACCTGTTGGCCACGGTACTACTGGCGCCAGTAGACGCAATATGGCCGGTGTTGTGGGCAATCATCGGTCGTGAGTACGGCCCCGCCTTCTACAACACCATCCGCGGCACCATCTACGGCTTCATCCTGTACGGCAGCTTGGCGTGGCAGTACCTGCCGGGGGTCGTCTTTGAACGCACGGGTTCTTATGACCTATGGCTCATAGCGATGGTCGTTGTTGCGCTAACCACAACCGCCATCTTTTACCTTGCCGCCAGGAGCAAGGTAGTCAGGTCCTCAGACGTAGCTGCGTAAGTGAGCGACGCCTACGGATCGAAGTAGCAGAAGCACTTGTTTGAGTTGAAGACCCACGCCTCCAGGTAGTCCACTACGGTGGGCGTCTGCCCTTCCGTAGCCCCGGCCAAGGCCGTCCACATCCGCCACTCGTGGCCTCCCGCGGCCTCAATCTGCGCGTTAGGTATGTCTGCCCACAGGTGCTGCTCACCCCGTGCAAGCTGCTCAAAATGCAGCCGGTCAGTGGCGATGTCAGGGAACAGCCATTCGTTCTTTTGGGTCAGGAACGAGTGAGACCAGCTTGACGACGTCATGAGCACCACGCGCTCATCTCGCTCCTCGACAATCTCACGCACCAGCTTCCCCAGCTTGTAGAGCGACCGCTGCGACGGGCCTGGTGGCGACCGCCTATCTGACAGGTCAACGCCAGCAAGCTCAGGCTTGAGGTGCCCAAAGCCTGACTGCGCCACTTCAAAGTTGGTCCCCAGAGCGTTCAGCGAGATTGGCACCACAGGGTACGGGAACCCCTTCCGGTCCCAATCCAGGTACACAAGGGTGTTTGCAAAGGCGTGTGCCATGCCGTGAGGCGCGTGGGAAGGGCGGTAGGAGTACGCGACGGGGAAGTCTCGCTCTATGAGCTGAGTGGCAATGTGCTTGCCCAGCTCATGGTTGCCTTTCCATGAGAACCTCTTGTCCACCGGCTCACCCCACGGGTTGTCGGGTGCGTGCAGCATCGGCTGGACGTCCACGAACTCGTCGTCACAGTGGACCACAATAGGCGGAACAAGGTCCTCATGGAAGTTCTCGTATTGGTCGTCGCCCCAGATGACGATGGCGTCCGGTTTGAAGTCATCAATGCGCTGCCGGAGCGCCCGGAAGGCTTCAATCATTCGCTGCTCGTGGGCCAGCGCCTCTTCATCCTGGCGCTCCCATTGGTCTCTGGCCTCGTCCGGCCAGTTGGCAGGGTCCCGCATCTTGTCCGATACCATCGGGTTACCCATCAGCATCCGCACGGTGCTGGTGTACGCCTTTGGCCCGCGCAGCAGACTGGGGTAGTGCGTGCAACCTACTCCAAGTACCTCTCCCATGGGCTACCTCCTTCTAACCGGCCAACCAGACTCCAGGCCACATCTCCCTAGGTTGTTCTTACGCAATTCTCCGCAATGCACTCAAGCGTACGGCGGCCCCTAGTTATACTGGGCCGCCGCGCTGGATAGCTTGATAAAAGTGACTACGCGCTACATTTTCCCTTGGAGGAACTGGGTGGTTATGCGGTCATGCTCCTCCGGGTGCTCCCACATTGGCCAGTGAGCGGCGTCCGCCATGCAATAGTACTTGGACCCTGGAATGAGGCTGGCAAAGTGGTCGCCCACGTCCGGGCCTGCGCCTGGGTTGTTCTCCGTCCAGAAGACCATGGTGGGAGGCTTCAGGTTGGCACAGTCCTCTTCCGTGTACCGGAGCCGGGGCTCCTGCGGCACGTCAATGCCAAATACCTTCCGCATGGAAGCGTTGATGGCTGGGTCTGAGTACAGCTTCAAACGCAAGTCAACAATTTCATCCGTAATCCGGTCAGGTGACGTTACCAGCCACTCCAAGCGCTTACGGAGGTTGACAGGGTTGGGGTTGGTGACCGCTTCACGGGAGAGGTCAAATAGCAACGGCCCGCCTCCCGCTTGCTCCTTGAAGGTGCGCTTGAAGTCTATGAAGAACGCGCCGGTATCCAATATCAGCTTGCCAGCACGCTCAGGGAAGTGCATGCCGTACTCAAACGCGATGTGAGAGCCCATGGACTCACCCTTAATGTGAGCCCACTTATGCCCTTCCGCGTCCAGCAGGTCAACAATGGCCTCCGCCTGGCGGTACGTGGTCCGTTCGTGGTCGAAATTGTCGGTGAGCGTGTAGCCGTGATAGAGCGCGTCGATGGAGTAGACGTGGAAGTTCTTTGCCAGGTTCATGATTTTCCGAGCGTAACCTTCCGCATGCCCGCCAATACCGTGAATGAGGATTAGGGGCTCGCCTGCGCCAGCCTCAATAACCCTATGGGTGTACTTCTTCCCTTTGATGAATCGTGTCTGGCTCCCCGACAACTCCACCCAAAGCGACTTCCAGTGCGTCTCCGTAGCCATTGTTCGTTTGTCTCCTTACTGAATTG
>JAQBVZ010000125.1 GCA_027625205.1 Chloroflexota bacterium | reverse complement strand
GGTTCAGGGCCGTGGCAGGGTCTTGGTAGACCATGGCTATCCGGTTGCCGCGTAATTCCTCAAGCTCTGAAGGCTTGAGTTCGTTTATATCTTGGCCTGCAAAGATAATCTTGCCGTCCACGTGAGCGGAGCCCGCGAGGTACCCCATGATGGCAAAGGCCACCGTGGACTTTCCGCAACCAGACTCACCCACAACGCCAAGTACCTCACCTCTGCGTATCTCAAAAGAGGCGTCCCGCACGGCTCTGACCGCAGCCTTGGTGGTGTAGAAGGTCACCCCTAGGTTTTCCACCGTCAGCAGGGGCCCCTGCTCGTTTTCTGCCATCTCTTCTTGCTTGTCCGTTGAGACGGTGCTCATCTGGCTTCCTCCCTAATGGGAAATGGGCAGGCCGCGTGCCTGCCGCAGCCCATCTGCAAGCAAATTCACGCCAATCACCAGTGATGCGACGGCGCCGGCTGGCGCCAGTGCCACCCACGGGGCCTGGACAATGAATTTTTGGTTTTCACTAATCATCAATCCCCAGTCAGATGACGGTGGTTGCACGCCAAGCCCCAGGAAACCCAGGGAGGCCGCAATGAGGATGGCGTAGCTGAGCCGGACGGATGCCTCCACGCCCAGGACGGGTATGGCGTTGGACAATATCTCCCGGAAGATGATGTAGATGAAGGATTCCCCACGCAACCGGGCATTCTGGACAAACTCCAGGTCCTTGAGAGTTAGGGTTGCGCTCCGCATCACCCGGGCCACCCGTGGCATGAACACCACGCCAATGGTGGCAATGATGTTCAACTGGTTGGAGCCCAGCATAGTCAGGACCAGCAGTGCCAACAGCAATGACGGAAAGGACATGATGCCGTCCATAATCCGCATCACAACCTCATCAGTCTTGCCGCCTTTGTAGCCACTGGCCATTCCAACTAACGTACCTAGGAAAATACCCAAGGCCGCAGCCGCCACGGAGACAATGATGATGGAACGGGCTCCCGCCATCACACGGCTGAGGATGTCTCTGCCGAACTCATCCGTTCCCAGGAGGAATCTCAGAGACGGTGTCGCAAGTTGGTCTTCGCGCACATCAAGGTGGAAGTCAGTGGGGGAATAGGGGGTCACATATGGCCCCAAAACGGCCAGAAAGAGGTGCAGCGCCACCAGTGGCAACCCAATTCTTCCTGCATTGGTCTTCATGGCCAGCCGCAACTCGTTGATGATTGCGCCCCATATGCGGGCCACAATGGTCATTACGCCTCGTTGCTGATAGCTGGCAGGGATTCCATCCTGTGTTGTTGCGGATACGCTCATGAGCCCACCCTTACACGCGGATTGAATGCCGCGTAGGCAACATCAGCAAGTAGGTTACTGAAGGCATAGGCTCCGGCTATCAACAGGGATAGCGCTTGAAGCAGAGGAATATCCCTGGAAGTGATGGCTGTCAGCAAGAGCCTGCCCAGCCCTGGGTATGCAAAGACACTGTCCACAATGATGAGCCCTCCAAGCATGTAGCCAATGTTCATGGCCACAACACTGATGGTGGGCAGCATGGCGTTTGGCACCACGTGCCGGAAGATTACCTTGCGCATGGGCAGCCCCTTGAGGATTGCCGTGCGCACATAATCAGTCCCCATCACCTCAATTACGTTGGCGCGGGTCATCCGCATGATGTATGCAAACAGCACGCCGGTGAGGGTGAGGGTGGGCAAAATCAGGATGGTGGGCTTTGTAAGTGGAGACTCCCCCGGGAGCAGAATGCTGGAGGAGGGGAGAATGTGGAGTGTGCTGGAGAAGATCACAATAAGCAGCACGCCGGTGACAAACTCCGGTAGGGATATTGCCACAAGGCTTGTGGTGCTTACGGCGTGGTCATACCAACTCCCTGGCTTGATGCCGGCCCAGATGCCGGTGGCAATAGCTGTAGGGACTGCAATCAGAAACGCGAAGCCTGCCAAAACGACTGAGTTGGAGAGCCGAGGCAGAATCACGTCCCATATGGGGCGCTTCTGAATCAACGACTCTCCCCAGTCCCATTGCAAAACTCCAACAACCCAATCGAAATACCGCGAGTAGGCAGAAGTGTCCAGCCCCATTGCATGGCGAAGGTTCTCCACGTTCTCGGGGGTTGCCCCCCTTCCGAGAATCACCGTCACCACATCACCAGGCAGTATCTCCGTGATTGCGAAGATTGCCAGTGACACCACAAATAAGGTTAGCGCTATCAAGCTGATGCGCCTGACCAAGAAACGTACCAAAGTTTTCTACTCCTGCCTACTCGCTAAATCGTCTAGTCGGAGCGCAACTGTGCGTCTTTAACGATGAAGTTGTTGCCAGGATGGGCAAACACTCCATCTACGTTATCCCGCATACCAAGCAGCACTGGCATGAAGAACGGGATAATCCGGGGAACCTCATCAGTGAGGATTTCCTGAATCTCACCGTAGATGGCCTTGCGGTCATCAAACGTCCGGGCCGCCTGGGCGTCTTTGATGAGTTGGTCAATCTCATCGCTGTAGTAGTGGGCCTCGTTCCAAGGAGCGTCAGACTTGTACACAATGCTGAGCGCACCGTTGGGGTCGCGGTGGAACCAGTGAACCGTGACCATGGACTCCGTCAGCCATACGTTGGCCCAGTAGCTATCGGCCGGGCCGCGCTCAATCTCAACATTGATGCCAGCCGGTGCCGCAGACTCCTTGAAGGCAACTGCCATCGCCACCAGGCCGCCAAAGACCGGCGCGGTGTGCAATGTCACGGTTATGCCGTCTGGGTAGCCGGCCTCAGCCAGATGCTCCTTGGCAGCTTCAGGGTCATAAGCGGGCGCTGCGGAGTTAGGGTTGTAGAACGGGTCCGTTGGCGGGATTGGGTGGTCACCGCCCGGTACGCCCAAACCAAAGTAAGAGGCCTTCTGGATGGAGTCACGGTCGGTGGCCAGCTGCAGTGCCTTCCTGACCAGTATGTTGTCAAATGGTGGTTCGTCGTTCTCCATGGCAATGACCATGTAGGAACCGCTGGCCACCTGGGAGACCTTGACGCCTGCAGTGCCTTCCAGCCCTGCGGCTTCAGCAGCGCCCAAGGGTACAACAATGTCTATGCTGTTCCCTTTGAGGGCTTCCAGGCGGGTCTGGGCGTCAGCCATGAAGAAGAAGATGACTTCATCCACATAGGGTTTGCCGTCTTCCCAGTAGTCCGGGTTGCGCTTGAGTACCGCGCGCTCACCTGTTATGTGCTCCTCCAGGATGAATGCTCCCGTGCCATCTGCCTCTTTGGTGAGGGTGTCCAGATCAACTTGAGAGTTGAGGACCTTGCCCTGGTAGAGGGCCAAGGCTTCTGGCAGGAAGGCATTTGAAGACACCAAGTCAAACCGGACTGTGTAGTCGTCCACCGCTACCACGTCAGTGATGAAGTCCAGTTGGCCCCGGGCGGGGGAGGCAAGGTCCGGGTCAATCAACCGCTTGATGGTGAAGACCACGTCCTCTGCTTTGAAGTCCTTGCCGCTGTGGAACTTCACATCCTCACGCAGCTTGAAGGTGTACGAGGTAAGGTCGTCGTTGGCCTCCCAGGAGAGGGCCAGCTCTGGCTGCACCGTAAGCTCATGGGACCAAGAGACAATGTTGTTGTAGACGTTCTTAGCAACCCAAATGTCCGGGTTGGTAGTAAGCAACGCGGGGTCAAGGGTCACTGAGTCAGCTGTGGTCCCTATCCGCAGCGTTCCTCCTGTCTTGGCGTCATCAGAGTCGCTTGAACAGGCGGCAAGCACAAAAACTGCTGCCACCATGACGGCGAAGACCAGGGTAAATTTCGACCGAAAAACCAAACCAATACTGCTTAGAGACATGAATCCCTCCGCTAGTGCTATGTGTCTTTTCCCTAC
>JAQBVZ010000124.1 GCA_027625205.1 Chloroflexota bacterium | reverse complement strand
AAGGTGATGGCTGCATGGGGGAACCAGACGGGGTATCCTGTGCTGGAGACCCAGGCCCGCCGTGACGGTGAAGTCCATGTGGATATCACACAACGTCGCTTTCTCTACGACCATCTACTGGAAGAAGGCAACGACGACACGACCCTGTGGCCGGTCCCCATCCCCGTGATGACGGGACCAACCTGTCAACAGGCGTCGTTCCTGTTGGAGGACAAAGGCGCGTCCTTTGCGGCAACTAGCGTGCTGGGCACCAAGACCGATGACTGGGTGAAAATCAACGCGGGACAGACGGGTTTCTTCCGCGTGAACTATTCCACTGATGAGTGGGAGAAGCTCAAAGGCGCAATACAACGGCGCGAGATGCCTGCCATAGACCGTCTTGGCCTAGAGAGCGACGCCTACGCGCTGATGCGTGCGGGGATGCTCCCCGCAACCACGTACCTCTCGGTTGCAGAGGCTTTCGTGAGTGAGGACGACGCCACGGTGTGGGGCTCCCTATCTGGAAGCTTTGGCGGGCTGTCGGCGCTCTTGCGCGATCAGCCGTACCTGCCAAAATTCGAGGCGTTTGCAGGCGAGGCTTACCGAGAAATTGTCGCCACCGTTGGTTGGGAGCCAGCGCCTGGTGAGGGCCACCTGGACTCGTTACTCCGGAGCACCGTACTGGGCCAGGCTGGCATATACGGGAACACTGATGTGCTATCAGAGGCCAAGCGCCGCTTTGAGGGCTACCTGTCCAACCCTGTATCGCTGTCGCCCGACCTGCGCGGCGTTGCGTACAGCCTAGCAGCCCACCAGGGAGACCAGGCTGTTTATGACCAATTGTGGGAGTTGGAACGTAAGACTGACCTTCAAGAAGAGAAGATGCGTTTGCTGGGGTCCATATCTCGCTTCAAGCAACCTGACCTGCTGCAGGAGACGCTGCGACGTTCTTTGACGGATGAGATCCGTGCGCAGGACGCCGTATCGCTGGTGATGATGGTGGCTGGCAACCGGCACGGCCGGGACCTGGCATGGCAGTTTGTAAAAGATAACTGGGCGGAGTTCAACCGGCGCTATGGTGACGGCGGCTTCATGCTCATGCGGCTGGTGGGCATCACCGGCTCATTTACAAGCCTGGACCGTGCGGCTGAGGTGGAGGAATTCTTCAAGACCCATCCAGCCCCCGCAGCACAGCGTACGTTGCAGCAGTCCTTGGAGCGCATCCGGCTCAACGCCAGATGGCTGGAATTGAACGCAGCGCCTCTGGCCCAACGGTTCGCCAACTAACGTAACCAGGAGAGCACATGGCAGCGCAGCCTGAAGGCCCGGAACTATCCAAAGAACTGTTCATCGCCATGGCGGAGCAGGTGGGGTTTGACCCCGCTGACCCCCATTTGGACGACCTCTACCCAGAGGTGCTTGCGCGATTCACCATGATTCGGAACATTCAACAGGTAGACGTGTCCGGGGTGGACCCCGCAGTCCACTATGGGCTTACGCCCACAGGGGAGGCGTAACCGTGACAGAGCGCGTACTGACCGACTTGAGCATCGCTGAGCTTGGCGCTCTCATCAAGGCGAAAGAGGTGTCGCCGGTGGAGGCTGTGGAGGCGTCCATTCAACGCACCGACGCCACGGACCCCAAGATAGGCGCTTTCATTACGCCCACGCCGGAACCGGCAAGGGCGGCTGCCAAGGTGGCGGAGCAGGAGATCATGGCAGGGCGGTATCGGGGCCAGCTCCATGGAGTGCCCTTTGCCTTGAAAGACCTGTACTGGACCAAGGGCGTCCGCACCGCCTCCGGCTCTCGGGTGGACAGTGACTTTGTCCCGGTAGAGGACGGGACTGTTGTGTCACGACTGTACGAGGCCGGGGCCATATCCATGGGCAAGGTACACCTCTCAGAGTTTGCCTTTGACGGCTTGGGCGTCAACCAGCACTACGGCACCCCTCGCAATCCATGGAACACCAACCATGTGGCGGGTGGTTCCAGCAGCGGGTCAGCCAGTTCCGTTGCAGCAGGCATGGTGCCTTTCGCTATGGGGACAGACACCGGAGGTTCAGTGAGGCTCCCTGCGTCGTTCTGCGGCATAACGGGCCACAAGCCGAGCTTTGGGCTGGTCAGTCGCCACGGGGTTACGCCACTGTCGTGGAGCATGGACCACCCCGGACCGCTGGTGCGTACCGTGGAGGATGCCGCGCTGGTGATGAACGCCATCACCGGGCACGACCCGCGGGACGCGTCATCAGCGGACATTGGCGCCAGAGACTTCACCCGATATTTGGGCAAGGGAGCCCAAGGAATCCGTGTAGGCGTGCCTCAGGAGTTTATCTGGGACATCATTGACCCTGAGGTGAAAGCCGCAGTGGAGGCTGCAATCCAGCATTTGGAGTCGCTGGGAGCCACCGTCACCCCGATAGCGCTGCCTGAATTGAGCCATGCAGGCCCTATCTTTGGCCTTACCATTGCAAGCGAGGCCGCCACCTATCACCGGGAGAAAATCCTGGCTCATGGAGACCTCTATGACCCCTCCATCCGTATTCGTATAGAGGGTGGGCTCTTTATTTCAGCAGCGGCCTATCTCCACGCGCAACGTGCTAGGGAGGCGTACCGTCGCGCTGTGGCGACTGCCATGGCTGACGTGGATGTGCTTGCCGTGCCGACCGTCGTAGTGCCGTCACCTGCCGTTGGGCAGGACCGTGTGACTATGAACGGCGTGGAGCATCCCTTGCGGCTCACCATACTGCGCGCGTCGCAGCCGTTCAGCCTCATTGGCCTACCCGCCATGTCAGTGCCGTGTGGATTCACCAACGGCGGACTACCCATTGGGATGCAGTTGGTGGGAAAGCCCTTCACGGATGACGTAGTCATGGGTGCGGCAAACGCCTACCAGCAGTCGACAGAATGGCACCTGCGGAAGCCACGGCTGGATTAACCCGCTCTTGGGTTAGCTAAGAAGAACGTCGTTGGTGGCAAGCTGCTTGGCGATGAACGCCTTGATGCGCTCTATGGCGCGGTCCGTTTCCGGGCCGGGCTTGAGGGCAAACATGTGCGGCATGCCAGGGAACCACTCGATTTCCAACTGGCCTCCTTTGGCGGGGTAGGTCTCCGCAAAGCGTTCCGGTATCTCAATGGGAATGTTGTCGTCCTTGGTGCCCCGAATAATGAGCACGGGCGGCATGTGCTCTACCTCACCACGCTCAACAAGCACCTGTGGGTTGCCGTTTTTCATTCGTTCTTCCGTCTGGAAGTAGTTCTCCGTGTTTGTGACCAGCCGCTCGTAACCCGTGCGCTTGGCGTAGTGGTAGCGGACGTAGGTCCAACACAGGCCATAGCGCCACCACGTAGGAGAGCGACGCATCCACGCCGGGGTCTTCTGCCAGCGGGAATTCGGTGTAGCGCGGGTCGGCTGGCCGGAGCGCGTTCAGCAGCACCGTGTTGCCGCCACTTGAACCGCCCATACCGCCCATGTGCTCATTCGTTACCTCATACTGTGCGGTGGGGTCATACTGGCCCATGGCGGCCTCCTCCTCAAAGGGCTGATGACGCTCACGGCTTGCCCAGCGCCAGAGGCGCGGCTATCATCGCCGCAGTGCAGGGCCGCTGTCCAGCCTGCATTCCTATACACCAAGGAGCCACAATGACCCTTCAACAACCCACCCCTGAGCAGCTTGAGTACCTACGGAGCCAGGACTCACCAACCATTGCAAACGCCATTGAGACCTTTGGCGCGCTGCCCCGCACTGAGGGTTACATGTCGCCCGACATCCGGTGTCTCTTCCCAGAGCTGGGGCCCATGGTGGGTTACGCCGTGACCGCTGTGGTCAGTGCTCAGAAGTCAGATAGCGCGGTGCCAAGGCCCGTGCTGTGGGACCACGTCCT
>JAQBVZ010000123.1 GCA_027625205.1 Chloroflexota bacterium | reverse complement strand
AGTGCGCGGGTATGGATGGCCTCTCTGAGACTGAAGGAGCGCTCCACGACCTTTGGTGTCGCGGAGATGGGTGATTGGGAGGCGTTCTCCGTGGGTTGTTCAGGCCAGCCGCCGTCGGACAGAAGGCCCATGTCTTCAGGCCTGCGGCGCAGAAAGAGAGCGGCTGGCACTAGAATGAATACGATGGCGAGGGCAGCTGCGACGAGGTACGCCTCCCGCCAGCTGTAAGCGGTGATGATAGCCAGGATGAGCAGCGGCATGACCGCTTGTCCTGCCCGCAGTCCGCCGCCTCCCACTGCGGTGGCGCGGCCCCTAGTGCGAATGAACCAGTTTGCGGTGGTCACCATGACGCCAAGCTGGATGCCCGCCATGGCGGCGGCTCTGGCCGCCCCAAAATACAACCAGAACTGCCAGGGCTGCTGCACGGTGTACAACCCCACCATGGAGACTGCCATGATGATGGAGGCCACCGCGATGATGACACGGGAGCCGAATCTGTCCAGCAACCTGCCAACGACCAGAGAGGCCAGCGCTCCGGCGATGCTCCCTATGGTGAAGGCCAGAGTTATTTCTGTGCGGCTCCAGCCCATCTCATCCTCAATAGGCTGAATGAAAATGGCGGCCACCGGACCGAACATGGGAGCCTGGACAAAGGAGACGATGAAGAGTGCGCCCATGATGGCCCATCCATAGTGCACGCCCTTGAAGGGCCACAACATGGGGGTCTTGGGATGACGGGGACGTTGGTCTTTGGCCACGGGGTTCCTGGTCTGAGGCGGTGGGTCAGGAGGCCGCCCCATACTATCACTGTGACCGCCATACGCTAGCCGCATGGTGTGGCTATAATGGCATCGCTGACTAAATAGAGCCACGGAGCCATAGATACATGGATAAGGACTAGGAGGAACGTATGCCAATGAGCTGGGTGGACCTAGACGTGAACGGCGAGACCATGGAGACCTACCTGGCCCGGCCTGACGGCGCTGGCCCCTTTCCCGCGGTCATTGTGGTCCAGGAGATATGGGGGGTTAACTCGCACATACAGTCGGTCACCGGGCGGCTGCCTGCCCAGGGCTACGTGGGCATCTCACCAGCGCTCTTCCACAGGGAGGGCCGCCACACGCTGACACTGTACGAGGAGATGGACGCATCATTTGCGAACCTGGGAAGGCTGACGGACGTTAACATCCTGGCTGACCTCCGCGCCGTCATTGCCTATCTTCAGAGCCTGCCATTTGTTCAATCAGACCGCATAGGCATCACGGGCTTCTGTGTGGGCGGTCGCATTTCATACCTGGCAGCATCCAACCTCCCGGAGATCAAGGCGGCAGTGGACTTCTACGGCGGCCGGTCTCTGGTGGCCTTTGGTGACGGCAAGTCCCCGGTAGAACAGACCGCCAACATCACCGCGCCCATCTTGGGGCTCTTTGGCGAGGATGACGGCAATCCTACGCCTGAGGACGTGGCGACGATTGAGGTTGAGCTAAAGAAGCACAGCAAGGAGTATGAGTTCCACTCATACCCTGGCTGTGGCCACGGTTTCCACTGTGATGAGCGGTCCAGCTATCGTCGCGAGTCGGCTATGGACGCGTGGGGTAAAGCGATTGGCTGGTTCGACAAGTACCTGAAGGCGTAGAGGGACGTTCAAGAAATGGTGAGATGAGCGAGCAAAAAGGAATATTGGAATCCCCCCAAGGTCACGCAACGCTGTTGACCTATGACGTGCGTGACGCCTCGGCTGCGCAGGACGCTCTGGGGCGGCTATGGGAGGACGTGACGGAGCGGCTCCATGATTGGTACCGCGCTCAGACCCTCACGGTGACCGTTGGGTTTGGGTTGCCCATCTTTGAGAAGCTGGGCCGGGCTGACCGGGCGCCTGAATCCCTGAAATCCATGCCAAGATTGGGGGGTGACGCCTTCAACCCTGCGGATACTCAGGCTGACCTCATAGTCCAAATTTGCGCCAATGACCGCTCTGTCACCTATCACGCTGAAAAGGCGGTACGTGGTCACCTTGCCACTGCATTCTCCCTGCGGGACCACGAGGTGGGTTTTGGTTTGCCGGAGTCACGGGGCGTCATGGGCTTTGTCGACGGGACGGGCAACCCCCATGGTGACGCACGCATCCCCGTGGTGCTCATTGGTGATGATGAGGTCCATTCCGGCGGCAGCTACCTGGTGTTCCGCAAGATACGAGAGGACCTGGCAGGCTGGGAAAATCTCACGGTTGACCAGCAGGAGAAGGTGGTGGGCCGTCGCAAAGCGGACAGCGCCAAGCTGGACCCGGAGAGTGAACCAGCCACCAGCCACCGGCTTAAGAGCAGCCTTGAGACTGCGGCAGGCGAGATTGAGATTCTGCGTCGCAGCTTTCCCTTTGCAGGACGGGATGAGGCTGGGCTGCTCTTCATATGCTTTGTCAGGGACCTGGCGCAGTACGAGGCAGTTAAAGGCCAAATGACCAGCCGGTACACGGGGACAGAGGACGTGGGTAAGGACGCCATAGAGTCCTTCTACACCGCCGTGTCCGGCGGGGATTACTTTGTCCCGCCACAGCCAGATGGCGACGGCTATATAGGCGACTTTCTCTTCGAAGGTTAAGAAAGGGCAAAGCTACGCGTATGGCCCAAGTACCCAGCCTTTTGGACCGTATCCCGGAGGACATGCGCCACCGACCGTCCCTGCTCGTCTACGCGGTGGGCTTCTCTTTTGGCGTGTCCATAGGCATGTTGTTCCTGCTGGTGCCGCTCTACGTGCTGGACGTTGGCTATGACGTCGCCGCCGTGGGTATCGTCATCTCTGCGCAGGGGATACTCCAGCTGGGGCTCCGCTTTCCAGCAGGCGCCTTCTCTGACCGCTTTGGTGAGCACACCGTGCTTTTGGTGACGTTCGTGACCATTGCAGCCGGGACGCTGGGGCTCATAGGGAGTACCGCGCTGTGGAGCATCATCGTCATGCAGATGTTCATAGGCATAGGGCAGTCCATCTACTGGACGCCCTCCCAGTCTTACGCCAGCCGCAGTTTTGAATCACGTCCTGGCACCGCATTGGGGCGGTTGCTCAGCTTTGAGAGCCTTGGCCAGATGGTTGGAGCCTTGGCCGCTGGCGGCGCGACCGCGGCCTTTGGTTTTGGCTGGGCCTTTGTCATCGCCGCCAGCGTTTCCGCAGTAGGGACAGCATCTACGCTCTTGATGCCCCGGCTGCCCAGGAAGGAGGCTCCACGTACCATCTTGAGCTCCTTCAAGCCAATCCCCGCCTTGCTGAAAGTACGCTCCCTCCACCTGGCGGGACTCGCAGCCTTTGGCTCCGCCACCGTTATAGCGCTCCTTGGCTCGGTATACCCTGCCTACTTCAAAGAGGTGGGCTACAACGAGGCGACCATTGGCGTTATTCGTGCCGTCCACCCCATTGGGACCATGGTGGTGGCCTTTGCATTTGGGGCCATTGTGGGAGCTTTGGGACAGCAGCGTCTGATGATAGTGGCCTTCATCCTGACCGGCGTTCTTACGGTGATTCCCACGTTTGTTGAGGGCTTCCCATGGATGGTCACCGTCGTCATGTTTCTGAGCGGTCTGGTGTACGCCAACATGCGCACCATGTACCCAACCATTGCCGCACAGCAGAGCAGGCCGGAACAACGCGGAAAGGCCATTGCCGTTGTTGGGTTGTACTGGGGCGCAGCCCACCTCATTGTGCCCGTCACCTTCGGGTACATCGCCAAGGCGCTGGGGACGGCAGAGGCGCTCTGGGTGGCTGGAGGGCTCTTCATCGTCCTTGGCCTGCTGACGCCGGTGCTCTACAAGCTCCTCTTGCCGGCCAAACCTCCCCCTGAAACCGCACTCGCGTAGCTGAACGCTACCTGCATGCTCTTGCC
>JAQBVZ010000122.1 GCA_027625205.1 Chloroflexota bacterium | reverse complement strand
CTTCAGCGCGATTCGCATCTCGCTTGCCAGTCCCGATCAGATTCGGGAGTGGTCGAAAGGCGAGGTGACCAAGCCGGAAACGATCAACTACCGGACGCTCAAGCCGGAAAAGGATGGTCTTTTCGACGAGCGCATCTTCGGTCCCACGAAGGACTGGGAATGCTACTGCGGCAAGTACAAGAAGATCCGCTATAAGGGCGTAATCTGTGACCGTTGCGGCGTGGAAGTAACCCGGGCCAAGGTACGCCGTGAGCGTATGGGCCACATTGGCCTGGCTGCGCCTGTCGCGCACATCTGGTTCGCCAAAGGTATTCCCAGCCGCCTGGGACTGCTGTTGGATGTCTCGCCCCGTAACTTGGAGCGGGTGCTCTACTTTGCCCAATATATCGTAAGCGTGGTGGACCCTCTGGCCCGCCAACGTCTCATAGATTCATTGCAAGCAACCGTTCAAGAGCAAACGGATGCTCTAGACCTGGAAACTGAATCCCAGGTTAATGACATCCGAGCCGCCTTTGAGGCGGACGGCAACAAGGAAGATGAAGCCGCCGTTCAGCAGATGGAGGTCTCATGCAACGAGTTGCTGAGCAAGACGGAAGAGGCCAAGAGTAAGCTGACCAACAAGATGCAGGCGGAGATTGACGATGTTGAGAGCCTGCGGCCGCTTCAGCTCCTCACTGAGTCCCGTTACCGTGAGCTTCATGACCAATTTAGAGACGCATTCAAGGCGGGCATGGGAGCGGAAGCCATTCTGGAAATCCTCCGCAGCCTGGACTTGGAAACGGTGAGTGTTGACCTTGAGCTGGAACTCCGCACCACGTCAGGCCAGCGCCGCAAGAAGGCCATCAAGCGCGTCCGTGTGGTGGAATCCTTCCGCCGCAGCTCCAACAAGCCTGAATGGATGATACTGACGGCACTGCCCGTGCTCCCTCCTGACCTGCGCCCCATGGTGCAGTTGGACGGGGGCCGCTTTGCCACAAGTGACCTGAACGACCTCTACCGCCGTGTTATCAACCGGAACAACCGCCTCCGCCGGCTCCTGGAACTGGGCGCACCGGGCATCATTGTCCGTAATGAGAAGCGCATGTTGCAGGAGGCCGTAGATGATCTCATTGATAATGGTCGTCGTGGGCGCGCCCTGGTTGGCAGCCACAACCACAAGCTGAAGAGCCTCTCAGACCTCCTCCGGGGCAAGCAGGGCAGGTTCCGTCAGAACCTCCTGGGCAAGCGGGTGGACTACGGAGGACGATCCGTCATTGTGGTGGGGCCAACCCTCAAATTGCACCAGTGCGGACTGCCCAAGAAGATGGCGCTGGAGCTCTTTAAGCCTTTTGTCATGAACCGGCTGGTCATTCAAGGCCTGGCCCACAACATCAAAAGCGCCAAGCGCATGGTGGAGCGGATCCGGCCAGAAGTCTGGGACATTTTGGAAGAGGTGATTGAAGGACGTCCAGTGCTGCTCAACCGCGCACCAACACTTCATCGCTTGGGAATCCAAGCCTTCATGCCTGTGTTGGTTGAGGGCAACGCCATAAAGATCCATCCTTTGGTCTGTACTGCTTTCAACGCTGACTTTGATGGCGACCAGATGGCGGTCCATGTGCCGCTGTCCACAGAAGCGGTGATGGAGGCGCGCAACGTCATGTTGAGCACCTACAACATGCTCTCACCGGCATCAGGAGAGCCGCTGGTGGCTCCCACGCTGGACATGGTGCTGGGGTGTTACTACCTCACCATGGATAAGGCAAAGGTTAAGGGTGAAGGTGAGCGCTTCCGCGACTTTGAAGACCTGCTGGTGAAGCTGAATGCAGAGCTGATGGACCTTCACGCAACCGTTCAGGTCAGAGACCCTGACCATGACGGTGAGCTCATCACCACTACGCCAGGCAGGGTCATTTTCAACGCCGTCTTACCGGCGGCCGTACGGGATTACAGTCGCGTTATAGACAAGAAGGCCCTAAAGGAGCTGGTGTCTGAAGCGTACCGGCTGGTGGGAAATGAGGAGACCGCTGAAATCCTTGATCGCATAAAGACTTTGGGCTTCCACTACGCCACTGTCTCCGGCATAACCATTGGCATGAATGACCTGATTGTGCCGCATGAAAAGGATGCGCTGGTGGCAGAGGCCTCCCACAAGGTGGAGGCGCTTGAGGAACAGTTTGAGATGGGACTCATCACGGACCGTGAGCGGTACAGTCAGGCAGTCAAGATCTGGCAAGGCGTCAGCAACCAGATGGACACCGTAATAGCGAAGCACCTCCCTGAGTACGGGGGCGTGTACATCATGGCCCACTCTGGCGCCAAGGGTAATGAGGCCCAGATCAAGCAGATGGCAGGAATGCGTGGCCTGATGAGTAACCCACGCGGAGAGATTATTGACCTCCCTATCAAGTCCAGCTTCAGGGAGGGCCTCTCCGTTCTGGAGTATTTCATCTCTACGCACGGTGCGCGGAAGGGACTGGCCGACACAGCACTGCGAACAGCCGACTCCGGGTATCTGACCCGGCGGCTGATTGACGTATCCCAGGAAATTATCATCAACGACCATGACTGTGGCACGGACCTAGGCACTTTGGTCTACGCTGATGCCTCGGAAGAGGATGTGATGATTGACTCCATCAGTGAGCGCATCATTGGCAGGACCGCAGCGGCAACCATTGCTCACCCCGGCACCGGCGAGGTCCTCGTCGATAAAAACGAGACCATCGACAAAGTGGCCGCACAGGCTATCGAGAAGGCCAAGATTAAAGAAGTCTACGTCCGAAGCCCGCAGAACTGCATGACAAAACGGGGAATTTGCCGTATGTGCTACGGGACGAGCCCTGCCACGGGCCAGCCGCCTCTTGCTGGTGAAGCTGTGGGCATCATTGCCGCCCAGTCCATCGGTGAGCCAGGCACGCAGTTGACCATGCGTACGTTCCACACGGGGGGAGTTGCCGGAAAGGACATCACGTCTGGTCTTCCCAGGGTTGAGGAGCTCTTTGAGTCTCGGTCTCCCAAGGGTAAGTCCGTCCTGGCAGAGATTGATGGCGTGACCATGGTATTTGAGGGCGGCAAGCTTGTCGGTGAATACAAGGATGAAGATGACCAGCACGGCACCATTCTGGTGCCGCCAGCTGCGGTCAACCCCGTTATTCGAGTGGTGAACCGAACGCCCTACCTTGACCCTTACCCGTTGGCGGAAGGGTACACACCCTCAGTGAAGAACGGAACACTTGTAGAGGTGGGTGAGGCTATTGCCCGGCCAACCAAGGCATCCAACAAGCCCTCCACCACAGAATCCGGTGAGCCGCTTCCGAAGCGGACAGACATTTTGGCCAGGAGCCATGGCAAGGTAAAGGTGACCAAGGGCTACATTGAGATTGCCTCCGAAGAAGTGGAGATTCGTGACCACCACGTCGCGGCAACGGACTCCAGGTTGGTATACACCGGTGACAAGGTCCACTCTGGGCAGAAGCTTACCATTGGCGTTAAGGACCCCCACGACATTCTGCGCATTGAAGGCACTGAGCCCACACAGCGCTACCTGCAAGAGCAGGTGCAGACGGTGTACCGCAGTCAGGGTGTGACCATTAACGACAAGCACATTGAGGTGATTGTTCGCCAGATGCTGCGATGGGTCCGAGTGGAGAACACGGGTGACACGAACCTGTTGCCCAATCAACTGATAGACCGCTTGCAGTTCCAGGATGTGAACGCCAGCGTCATTGCTGAAGGGAAAGAGCCAGCCACCAGCAAGCCGGAGATTCTGGGAGTCACGAGGGCCTCATTGAATACGGATAGCTTCCTGGCCAAGGCTTCCTTCCAGGAAACCACCAGGGTCCTCACTGAAGCCGCCATTTTGGGTGAGGTGGACTACCTGCGCGGTCTCAAGGA
>JAQBVZ010000121.1 GCA_027625205.1 Chloroflexota bacterium | reverse complement strand
CCGCCGATAGCGGTCACGCCCCACGTGAGTTGATGTAGGCTCATCACCCGTCCACGAAATTCCTCCGCCACCAGGTTCTGGACAATAGTGTTGTTGATGGTCAGAAACGTCACACCGGAGCCACCCACCAGCGCTATCACGCCCATTGCCGCTGGGAGCCAGCCAATCTGAGAGAAGGCCGCAAGGCCCAGTCCCAACCCAAGGCCGGCAATCAACTGAATGGTGGTCGCGTTCCTAGGGTTGCCGACCCATGCCAGCGTCACCGTACCGGTCAGCCCTCCCACGCCCGCTGCCAGCAACAACCAGCCGTAAACCCACACGTCACCTGATAAGACCTGGTCAGCAAAGACGGGCAACAGCGTCTCAAAAGACATGCCGAATATCCCGCCAATCACACCAATCACCAGCACGCTAAGAATCATGCGATGACCCCGTACGTAGACCAGACCCTCAAGCAGACCCTGCCATAACGTCGACCCATCACTTGCTGTCTGGCGCGGCACTGGCTTCATCATAAGCAGCATCACCACCGTCAGTGCATAGGCAACACAAATAAGGAAGAACAATCCTTCCAAGCCCCAGAAGCTAACCAGGGGCGCAAAGATGCCTGGGCCAATGATGGCGGAGCCAGCCGTCACAATGGAGTAGACCGCTATGGCGTTGACCAGATGCTCCCTTGGCACCAGGTTGGGTAGCATGGCCTGGCGTGATGGAATGTCGAATGCAAGAAGCACGCCGGTGCTTAGCGAAATGGCAATCAGGTGCCATGGACGGATGATGTCAGTTGCTATCAACGTGGCGGTCAGAAGGGCCAGTAAAGAGAAAATCGCTCGGCTGACAGTCACCAACCTGAGTCGGTTTACCTTGTCCGCAATGACCCCGCCCCAGATAGAAAGCAGCAAGACTGGCCCCAGGCTGGATATGGTCACTACGCCCAGCATCAATGGTGCGTCCGTCAGGTCATGCATCAGCCAGAGACGGCCGTAGATGAGCGCCCACATGCCAATATTGGAAAAGGCGCCTCCCAGCCAGAACAGCCGGTACTCACGGTACCGCATGGCGGCAAGTATCCGGAATCGGGAGGTTGCAGGAGTTTCCGGCGGCGCGCCGGAGGGCATAGACGTCATTGGGCGATACTCTCAGCGTCGATGGGCAGTGTCAATCAATCACGCAGGTCATCGTCCACCCTAATCCGTGGGCTCGTGAAGGTCGACGACTTCAAACGACAGTAGCGCTGACCCTGTCCCGACTGGCGCAGAACCTTGACCTGCGGACTGCGCATGACCGTGACCAAAGGCGGGGCTGTTTAGCCAACTGAGGAATGCCTCTTCCGTGGCCCACCGGGTATACACAAAGTAACGAGTCTCACCCTCCACCGGGCGCAGAAGCTCAAACCCCTCGAAGCCTGGCATGCCGTCGACCGCCTTAGCGCGCGCAGCAAACCGCCGCTCCAACTCCGGCCCTCCGCCCTCCGGGACTGCAATTGCATTTATCTTAACGACGCTCAAAGGCGTACCTCCTCTATCCATCTCCTAGCATTCCTTCACTCTACCAGGCTAGGCACTCTACCAGGCCAGGCCAACAGCTAACCATGCAGGTTCCCAACCACATAGCGATAGCTGATAAGCTGTCTTTCGTAGGTTGATACCAACGCTCTGACTATGTCTCCTAAAGCAAGCTGCCCCGTCTCACGCCAGCAACCCTCACTATGGACCAAAGCATAAGCAACGAGACGGCATCCACAGCCCATGAGCAGCGGTCCGTCTGGCTCATGTATCTGGCCGCCTTCGGTTACATGATCATGTATGGCCTGATGAACGTGGCTGTGCCCCTTTACGCACTGCACTTGGGCTATGACCTGGCTGAACTTGGCATCATCATAGGCTCCCAGGCCGCCTTTGGCCTGCTGCTGCGACTGGTTGCTGGAGCTATTGCAGACAAGTTTGGCGAACGCTGGGTGCTCTGGTTCAGCTTCGGCACTGCCATTGCCGCCGGGCTGATTTTCGCTGCCTCCGGTGCGTTCGCTATGCTCATCGTTGCCCAGCTATGCTTTGGCTTTTCCCGCGCCACGTATTGGACGGCGACACAGTCCTATGCGAGCCGAATAAATGCCTCTCATGAGATCCTTGGTCGTATATCCGGCACAGGAAACGCAGGCCAGGTAATTGGCACCTTTGCAAGCGGGTATATTATTGTCGCCTTGAGCTACTCAAGCACGTTTCTTGTGGCTGCGGGAGTTGCCGCCGTTGGAGTGCTCATAGTCTCCAGCTTGCCCACACTCCAACGTAAGGCCTCTGCTCGAACCTTCCGACAAGTTTTGGCGCCGGTACCTGGCTTTTTCAAAGACAAGGGCATGGCCATGAGCGCAATAGCCGCCTTTTTCGCCTCCACCGCCATTTCCCTCTCGTTGGTCATAGTAATCCCGCATATCAAAGGCATTGGCTACAACGAGTCCGCCAACGGCGCCTTGTTGACCTTGTTGGTAACGGGCGCCATCGCCACGGGAATGGTCTTTGGCAAAATCATGGCGCGCACCGGTGAAAAGAACCTCTATACCTATGCCTTCGCTCTCTTGGGGCTTATCCTCATCCTCTTACCTCAGCTATCCGGCAGCACCCCGGCTCTGGTGGTAATCATGATCGCCTATGGCATCGTCTTTGAGTTGATGGCAGTTGGCTACACGGTGACCACCACCCACAACAGCAAGCTAGAACAGCGAGGCGTCGCTATGGCCTACGTGGGCCTCTATTGGGGCGTGGCGCAGCTAATAATCCCAACGGGGTTTGGCTTCCTTGCCAAGACATTTGGCTTGGAGGTCACGTTCTGGGTGGCAGGCGGCATATTCATAGCTGCCAGCCTCGCCAACCCCATCGTCTACCGCCGGCTCGTGGAAAAGAAAAACGCGCTCCCGTCCGCACCCGCAGAAAGCCACTAACACAGGAGCCGCATTCCTCGTTACAATAGTGGATATGCCCTCCTCCCTCTTTCGTCGAAACCGTACCGCAACCAGTACGTCACCTAGCCTCTGGCTTATTGTCGCTTTGGCCACAGTCGCCCAAGTCGGCGACGGCATCGTTACACAGGGCATCCCTGTCCTCTACCCGTTCATCCAAGATGAGCTATCACTGACCCGCGCCCAGGTGGGCCTCATCACCTCAGGCATGATGGCCGGGAGCATGGTCACCGTCTTCCTTGGCGGTTGGCTTGCTGATGTCTGGGGCGTCAAGCGCGTTCTAGTCTTGGTCCTCATATACACCTCCGTGCCCGTATTCCTTTTCTCGTTCATAGGCTCCCTCTGGGCGGCTATAGCCATCGGGGCCCTCATAGGCATTGGCACCGGCCCCATCTATCCCGCGTCTTCCCGAGCCATCATGGACTGGCTGCCGGTCCGTGTCCGGGGTCTTGGCATGAGCATCAAGCAGGCCGCCCCAACGCTGGCGGGGGCTGCTGGCGCTGTCTCGCTCCCCTTCATCGCCGACAACGCTGGTTGGCCCACGGCCATCATGGTGCTGGCGGGCCTCACCCTGCTCACGGGCATAGTCTTCTTCACGTTCTACAAGGAGCGTCCAGGTGGGGTCAATGTCACGCGTCGCCCCTTCCTGAGCGGCTTCCGAGACCTTTTCTATGACCGAGGTCTCATTGCTATCACGCTCTGGGGGTTCGTCATCGTTGGCCTCCAGTTCCTGGTGCTCACCTACTTCATCCTGTTCCTTGTGGAAACGACCGGGTTCTCAAAAGTCACTGCGGGTGGCTATTTGGGCATGGCGCTCTTTGCAAGCACTGCTGCACGAATCCTGTGGGGTGCAGCCAGCGACTTCCTCTTGGGCTCTCGACGGCTCCTCACCCTTGGGTTGATGAGCTCAATGGGGGTGGTGGCATTGA
>JAQBVZ010000120.1 GCA_027625205.1 Chloroflexota bacterium | reverse complement strand
CCCGTGGCAATGTTTATCTCCATTGTGGTCACAGGCAACCACTTCATTGTTGACGCTATTGCCCGCGCTGCGGTGGTCTCAGTTGGCCTAGGCACCGCGTATTTGGTGCAGCGATACTCCCAATCCAGAGAGCTTGTAGCTGACGTAAGCCTCGACCTTTCAGAGGCCACTGACTAGAAGCGCATTGACGAAACGGCGCTCAAGATCCGTGAAATTTGCGTAAAAGGGGGTTGGCAAAGCCCCCAGACGCCCTTTAATATGGCCCCGCGGCGATAGGCCGTAGAAAGGGGGTGATCCACATATGTCTGATTTACCTAAACGGACTGCTGATTCACCCGCTGCCGTCGTTAGGGGGTAGGAAGGTCGTCTTACCACCGGCGATGCGCTCGCAGGACCCTGAGCGACGGGTTGCGGCGAGTGGAGCAGTAGGCCGGGCCGGAGCGTCAACGCTCCGTGCTTTAGAGGGGCGCCTCGGAGTTTTTCTCCGGGGCGCCTTTGCGTTTGAGAGGTTAAAAGCAAACGAGACTTTCTCACCCGCTCATCCTGAGGCTCTCGAAGGACGAGCGAGACTACACGCTGGCTGGCTGTGACGCCTTGTGCGGAGGCTTGGCCATGAACACCAGCGCTGCGGAGATCCCCCACGTGACCACCAGCAGACCGAAGGCCAGCGTGTAGCTCCCGAAAGCATCACGCATGTAGCCAAGCAGCAGAGGTGATACGGAGTTGAACGAGACGGCTATGGGGAACATAGCGCCCCTGATGGCTCCAACGTGGGCGCGGCCAAAATAGTTGGCAGCTATGAGTGCGTGCAGTTGGAAGAAGGCAGCCAGGGTGAGCCCTTGATAGACACCCCAGACCATGAGCATCGGAGTATTTGGCACAAACATGAACAAAACAATGCCCGCACCCGCTGTCACCGCCTGGATTGAGAGAACGAACCGCGCCTGATATCGGCCTGAGAGGTAGCCCCAGACAAACCTGGCCACCACGGTGAAGACGCCATACAGGAACACAGCAGTGGCGGAGGCGGCCGGGCTGAAATCCTGCTCTCGCAGATAGGGAATCCAGTGCACCTGGTACCCCTGCACGCCTAGCATGCCCAGGGCCAATGAGCCCACCAACAGCCAGAAAGCCATGGTGCGCAGTGCTTCGTGCCGGGTGAGGCTAACCTCGCTGGCGGGCGTTGGACCTCGCCCGGCGGCTACGTCCAGCGCATCCACTCCGTCCGGCAGCAACCCCATCTCTTCTGGCCTGGTGCGGGCAATGAGTGATAACGGGAAGAGTATGAGGATGGTCCCAACACCCAGCCAGAACCATGTGTCCCTCCAGCCGAACACTGCCAGCATTGCGGTGATTACCACAGGGAACACCAGTGCGCCGCTGCCGGGGCCAACGTTGGCCCACATGAGGGCCTTGGCCCGTTTGCGAATGAACCACTTGGCCACAATGGCGTCTATGATGGCGTTTCCCGCAAGCGCTACGCCTATGGTCCCCAGAATGCCGTGGATGAGGTAGAGCTGAGCTGGCGTCTGCACCCATTTGGCAGAGATAAAGGAGGCCCCTAGGAACAGGGTGCTGACGGGCAGGATGAGCCGGGGCAGCCAGGGGTGGTCTCCCCACGCGCCAACAAGGGGCGCCAGTATCCCTGCGCCGAGTTGCCGCATGGTGATAATGCCAAAGAACGTGGTGCGGCTCCAGCCCAACTCCTCCTGCATGGGTAGGAAGAGAACGCTGCTTGCAAAGTACGTCCCCACGCCAAAGGAGCCTCGTATCCCGGCCATGGCTACTATCAGCCACCCGTAGAACACCAGGGGCTTGCGGCGTTGTCGCTTCTCTTCTTGCATGAAGCCTCGGGGATGATGAGTGGCGGGCAATGGGCGCGAACATCATACGTCACTGGCTCCACCCCGTGGCGCTGGCTAGCCCGTGTGCCGCGCCGTGCGTTAGAATGGAACCTCTCATCGCCACGCGGCCTGGGACGTCTGTATTCTCTGGAGGCAGCATGAAGGTCCGTATTGGCCTGGGTGGTGCTTCCGCCATGGCGCGGGAGGGCAGAGACACTTTCTTCGAGTACCTGGACGCGGCGGAGAACAACGGCTGGGACTCAGTATGGTTCAGTGACCGCATTGCGGAGCCTGCGTGGGTTATTGACCCCATTGTGGGCATGGCCATGGGCGTGGCGCGGACAAAACGGCTCCAGTTCGGCACCAGCGTGCTCATCATGTCCATGCGTAGCCCGGTGACAACGGCGCGCGCCCTGGCAGCTATCGACGCCATGGCCGGCGGACGGCTGGTGGCAGGAGTGGGCGTTGGCCGTGAGTCTGATATGGAATACGAGGCTATGGGAGTGCAGAAGGCAGACCGGGGCCGGAGGCTGAACGAGGCCATCCGAGTGATGCGTTTGCTCTGGACTCAGGACACGGTTGATTATGATGGCCAGTTCCTGAAGCTCAAGGGAGCAAGCATTATGCCCAAGCCCGTGCGCAACCCGATGCCCATCTGGATTGGCGGGCGGAGTGAGGCGGCACTGCGACGCACCGGCCATCTGGGCGATGGCTGGCTGCCAGTGCAGTTGACCCCTGAAGAGGCGGCCAAAGACATAGCCCGCATTAAAGAGTACGCCGCGGAGGCTGGCCGGACGATTGATGATGACCACTTTGGCGTGCAGCTTGGCAGCTACGTGGTGGAGCACGGCCCCGTGGACATGGACAAGATTGGCCAACGACTGTTGCGACGACGCCAAGATGTGAGCTTTGAGCAGATCAACCTGCTGGGCACGGCGGACCAAGTGCTGGCCCGAATGCGAGAGTACATAGACGCGGGGATAAGCAAGTTTGTGTTCAACCCCGCCTGCGGACCGGAAGAGGTGCTGGCGCAGATGGAGATACAGGCTGAACTGGTGGTGAAAGCACACCACCCCGTTAGGGCGTAACAGCGACCGAAGAATCTGACCTTGATAACCAATCTAGATATGACGACTGAGGCATTGCAGTGAAAGTAGGAATCATCAACGTGACGGGTTACTCCGGGATGGAGTTGGCGCGCATATTGCACCGCCATCCTGATGTTGACTTGGTATCGGTAACGGGCCGCAGCGCGGCAGGACAGAAGCTGGCGGAGGTGCTCCCTCACCTGGCAGAACTGGACCTGACCATTAAAGAGGACTTGGACTCCAGCGTGGACCTCGTCTTCTCATCGTTGCCACAGGTGGCAAGCGCTGAGGCGTGTGTCCCACTGGTACGAAGCGGCATCAAGGTCATCGACATCAGCGCGGACTTCCGCCTTCACTCGGCTGAGCTTTACCAGCAGTGGTACAAGGCGGAGCACCCCGCGCCTGACCTGCTGGAGACGTCGGTATACGGGCTGTCGGAGCTGGACAGGGACGGCGTAAGGTCGGCCACGCTCATCGCCAACCCCGGTTGCTACCCGGAGGCTGCGCTGCTGGCGCTGGCGCCCGTGGTCAGGGCGGGGCTTATTGAGCCGGATATTATCATCGATGCCAAGTCTGGCGTGTCGGGAGCGGGACGCTCTCCCAGCATGGTGACGCACTTCTCTGAGATAAACGAGAACATCTTCGCCTACTCCGTGGACGGTCATCGCCATTTGCCGGAGATTGTGCAGGAGCTTGCACGTATGCGTGATGGGTTTCAGCCCAGCGTTATCTTCACGCCGCACCTGATACCCATGACGCGCGGTATCCTGGACTCGTGTTACGCTAGATTCACGCCAGGGGCGTTTGCGTCGACAGCCCAGTCCACAGAGAGCATCCGTGAGCTTTATAATGAGTTCTACAAGGATGAGACCTTTGTGCAGGTGGTGTCCGCGCCGCCGCAGACAAAGCAGACCTGGGGCAACAACAACTGCCTCATCTACCCCACAGTGGACCCTCACACAGGAGGCCTGAAGGTGTTCTCCGTATTGG